>NZ_PEAZ01000062.1:0-33247 GCF_002734245.1 Sphingobacterium sp. 1.A.4 | reverse complement strand
TGTTCAAAGGATTATTTTGACATTTCTGTCCAATCGGGACAGAAAGAGGTTTTTAAGGGTCGTTTCAGTAACGACGAAGCGGGTTTTGTGGAGGCCCTGGGCCACATGCACGGCAGCCATATAGCGATGGAGGCCACCGGTCCCTATTACTTCCGGCTGGCAAAGTTCCTCTGGGAGAGGGATGAACGGGTCTCGGTCATCAACCCCCTTGTCATCAGGCGTTTTTCCCAGATGACCCTGGCCAGGACCAAGACCGACAGGAAGGATGCCCAGCTCATCGCCAAGTTCACCAGCATGACCGAACCTGCCCAATGGAGGCTGCCGGAGGAACATGTGCTGAGGATCAGGAACCTGGAAGGCTATATCAAGGGACAGAAGGAATGCAGGACCATGCTAACGAACAGGCTCCATGCATATGAACATGCGGGGACACTGGACCCCTCGCTCAGGAAGACCATGGAGGAAGGGATCAAACGTTATGATCAGGACATCAATGAACATGAAAGGCAGGTCCAGCAGATCATCATGGAGAATTACGGGGAACTCAATGCGAACCTGCGGAGCATACCCGGAATAGGGCCACGCAGCGCAGCACTGCTTATCATCCTGACGGACGGTTTCAGTCGGTTCGAGGGGCACAGGCAGCTGATATCCTATTTCGGACTGGCGCCCAGGATATTCGAGTCCGGCAGCAGTGTAAGGGGAAAGGGACATATCTGCAAGATGGGGATGGGCCAGGTCAGAAAGGTGCTGTACATGGCGGCAATATCCGCCATCAGGAGCAACACCGCCTGCAGTGAGCTTTATGGGAGGTTGATGGAAAAAGGAAAGCCATACAAGGTCGCAATCATAGCAGTGGTGAACAAACTGATCAAACAGGCATTCGCCATCGCAAAATCTGGAAAGGGCTACATCGCAAAAGCGGCCTAATCAGAATATTATTTGGAGAAAATTTAATTTATTATTTGGATATATACACAGTTCATTGCGAGGAACGAAGCAATCTTTATCCTGTCATCCTGAGCGTAGTCGAAGGATCTGTACGATAGTATACGAACAGATGGTTCGACTACGCTCACCATGACAAAGGCTAGAAGATTGCTTCGTCATACCTCCTCGCAATGACGAAGAAGCTGGCAATGACGGAGTGGCTCGCAAACGAAATAGCCATCATTGATTGGATTATTCCAATCATTAACCCCTTACTCTTCCCAGCGGATTTTCTCTTCGATCGGTCCTCTTACCGGTTCTCTAGGCTCAGACTCGTGATGTCCAACATAGAAAAACCCGATACATCTCTGATTAGGCTCCAGATTCAAGAAAGGACCAATATGATTGATCAATCCTGGCGTCGCCCAATAACCACCCAATCCCAAAGATCCGGCAGCTAACCACATGTTCTCCACTGCAGCGGCAGTAGCAGCAATCTCTTCCCATTCCGGAACATCACCGGTAAAATTCACCACAATAGCAATCGCCACATTCGAATCCGTAGCTTTCTTAGCCATGTTCTGTTCCGTTTGTTCCGTATATTTCTCCGCAGGAGTTACCGACTTATAAATCCTCGCCAATTCACTTCCCAAACGGTTCAATCCTTCCCCACGAAAAACCACAAAGCGCCAAGGCTGCGTACGTTTATGGGTTGGAGCTGCATTGGCAGCCTCTAAAATGGTTAATATATCTTCACGGCTAACTTCCTCATTCGTAAAATTTGCCTGAAAAACAGATCTACGAAATTGAATCGCCTTTAAAATTTCATTTTGTTGCATCATATTAATTTTATTAATTAAGAAACTTACTCTTAATAGTATTTGATTAAGAAAATACTCTTAATAGTTATTGATTAAGAAACCTCTTCCCATAAAGCCACGATATGCAAAATGGTCAACACCGCTTTCTGCATATCTTGAACCGATACCCATTCTTGTTTACCATGAAATGCATGTCCACCAGCAAAGATATTAGGACATGGTAGCCCCATGAAAGATAACCTTGAACCATCCGTACCACCACGGATACTTCTTTTCTCCGCCTTCATGCCGGCGCGTTCGATACCCATTAAAGCAATATCAACCACACGAGGATGCTGATCCAATACTTCCTTCATATTGCGGTACTGTTCATTCACCTCAAAGGTAAATTTTGCCTGCGGATATTTAACTAAAACCGATTTTACGATTTCTTCTAACTCCGCTTCATGCTTCGCTAAATTTGCGGTATCATGATCACGGATAATAAATCCTAAGCTAGCTTCTTCCACCGTTCCGCTCAAATTGGTTGGATGAACAAATCCATCTTTCCCAGAAGTGGTCTCCGGAGATAAGCGATCCTTCGGTAAAGATTCCACGATCTCAGCAGCAATTTTTAGCGCAGAAACCATCTTATTCTTAGCATATCCCGGGTGGATCGAAACACCGTCGATTTTTATCTTTACCCCATCAGCAGAGAATGTCTCATCTTCCAGGGTTCCGGCACGCTCGCCATCCATCGTATAACCATAATCAGCACCAAGCTTCTTCAGATCTGCATGGTCTACTCCCCTTCCGATTTCCTCATCAGGTGTAAACAATATCTTGATATCCCCGTGCTTGATTTCCGGGTTTGCCATCAGGATGCGAGCAGCATCCATGATCTCCGCCACACCGGCTTTATCATCAGCTCCCAACAAAGTTTTACCAGAAGCGGTAATGATATCATTACCGATCTGCTCCTTTAAATCCGGATGCTCTGAAAAACGGATCACTACATTTTCATCATCTGGCAATACCAGATCCTGACCTTGATAATTCGCATGAACCAACGGCTTTACATCCGTACCGGACGAATCAGGCGAAGTATCTACATGCGAACAGAAACAGATTACTGGAACCTTTTTATCGGTATTGGAAGGTATAGTGGCATATACATAACCCAAATCGTCCAAATGCGCATCGGTTATACCCAATTGCAGCAATTCTTCAACCAATAGCCTGCTTAGATTTTTTTGCTTTTCTGTAGAAGGTACTGTAGTGGATTGTGCATCCGATTGGGTATCTATCTGCACATATCTTTTAAAATTTTCAGCTACCTGAAAATCATTAATATTATTAATTTCCATGAAACAAATCTACGAATTAATACCTGAAAGCTTACTGCTTATCTGCCCAGCCAAATACACGTTGCAAAATATTGGAATCCCTAGCTCCGCCAATATTCTGTCTGATCTTCAATTCCTGATCCGCCACCTTCACAAATAGCCCATCAATGGCTTTTTGAGTTACATAAGCAGTCAGATTTGTTTCAATCTTTTTGCCCAAAGGCAATTGGTTATAAGCAGAAGTCAATTGCGTCCAATATTGGGTCACATTATTTTTGCCCATTGCTGATTCGATGATCGGACTGAAGCGAGCGGTCAATTCCTGTGTAGTGCTGTTCCGAAAGAAAGTCGTCGCAGCATCCTGCTTTCCACTCAACAAAATATTGAAAGCATCGTTAATGGTCATTCTGGATAAGGAATTGATGAACACCGAAGAAGCCTCTTTCACGGCAGATTCTGCTGCACGGTTCATGCTAGTGATGAATTGGTCGCAAAGACTACCCATACCTACAGCGCGCAAAGCTGATTCCACCTTTTTAGCCTCATCCGGCATCAAGATCCTAACCACTTGATCACCTAAGAAACCATCTTTTTTAGAAAGGATGGAAATACTTTGTTGAAGGCCATTATTCAATGCCTGCTTCACTCCGGAGGTTGCTTCCGCCTGCGTGATGGTACCGGTAGAAGTTGAACCTGTCGACGTAGAACCTGAAGTACCTGTGGTTCCGGTTCCTGTTGAGCCTGTTCCTTGAGGAGGCAATCCAAATCCACCTTGATTTAACGTATCACAACCGGAAAAAAACAGCGTTGTGCTGCATATCCCCAATATTCCTAATTTTTTCAATTGATTCATAAGATCAAAAGTAATAAAAAGCTTATTATTTTGACCAGATCAATTCTGCAAATACCGGAAAATGGTCTGATGGAAATTTATGCATATAGGTATCGGTTAAAATACCATATTTATGAACCTTGAATGGAGGGGTAATGAATATATGATCTATCCTACCCTTAGGCTTCAACGATTTTGACCACCCATTGAAACTGGAATTTGGTTCATATTTGATCGCTGCCAGGTCGTAGACATCCTTTACCACCCCACTATTTGCCAAGGTAAAATAGGCTTCGTTCTTCTCGTCAATATTAAAATCGCCCGTCAGGATCAACGGAAGATCCTTTGCGAATTCCTTTGCTTTTGCCAAGATCAATTTCGCACTCTCTCTTCGTGCTTTCACGCCTACGTGATCAAAATGGGTATTCATGAAGATGAATTTCTTCTTGTTTTTCAGGTCTTGGAAGATCCCCCAAGTACAGATCCTTGGCAAAGCCGCGTCCCATCCCTTATTGGGTTTGCTGGTTTCTGTAGGCGAAAGCCAAAAGGTGCCACTATTGATCACCTTAAACCTCTTGCTGTTGTAGAAAATCGCCGAATACTCTCCTTTCTCTGCGCCATCATCACGTCCCACCCCAATACTCTTAAAGCCGGGAAGAGCAGCCGACATATCGTCCATCTGCACTTTGAAGGCCTCTTGGACGCCAAAGATGTCGAACTCATGGAATTTGATCAGATCGGTTACCGCATGCTTCCGGTCATCCCACATATTCCCTACATCCGAAGTATTTTTCTGACGGATATTAAAGCTGGCCACATTCATGCTTGTCTGGGCAAAACCAGACAAGCTAATAGCCAATATCCCTAAAAACAAGAGTAATTTTTTCATCTTATTTATTTAAAATGGATTTCAATAATTCCGGTTGATCCGTCGTGATATAATCAATCTTCTCCTTAATAAAAAGATTCATATCCTCTTCCGAATTCACCGTCCAAACGTTTGTTTTCAGTTTTAATGCTTTGAATTCCTTGATCCAGGTTGGGTTCTTTTTGAACACATTGAAATGATAATCCACGCCTGATAATTTTGCTGCTTTAACCTCTGCCGGAGTTTTATCCCCATTCAAGTAATGCACCAGGGCTTTTTTGTTCAAGGATTTCAGCTTCAAACATGCGTCCCAATCAAAGGCGATGTATTCCACCATCTTCTCTGCTTTCATCTTTTTAACAGCTGCAATCGAAAGTTCAGCGGCTTTCAATGTTCTTTCCTTGCTTACACGGCTTGTTTTCAATTCGTAGATCAATTTGGTCACTTTTTGATCCATTCCTGCTTTTAGGTATTCTTCCACAGTAGGGATTTTCTCGCCATTTGGATGTGCTTTAGCCAATAATTCTTGGTAAGTACTTTCTTCAATCTCAATTCCATAGAAATCGTGGTCATGGTTTACAACCAGTACATCATCTTTGGTAAGATGAACATCAAACTCCGATCCCCATACTTTCTGATCGATGGCAGCTTTTAGGGAAGCCAGGGAGTTCTGCGGGGCATTGGTGTTTTTCCAAGCTCCACGATGGGCGATGATAGCGGTCTGTGCCGATAATCCAGTGTGGATCAATAAGGTCATAAGGGCAATTAATACGGTGTTTCTCATTACTGTTATAATTATTTAATATAGATGATATTTGCTACAGAACGTTGACCTTCGTGGTCAAATTTTTTATTATCCGAAGGATAGTTTACAATATGGTTTGGGGTTGCTCCCTTTACATACATGGTTGTACTGCCACCACCATCCAGGTTCATGGCATCTTTTGCACCCAACCAAGCCATAACGCTTGCCAATTCTGGAAGGGACATGCCGTAGGATTGATTGCTTCTGCCATCAACCACCAATAAAATTAATTTATTTTTCTGAGTAATCGCAACGGCAGTCCGTGGATGGCGATTGGTATTGAAGGGATTATTTCCGAGGGGGATGATCTGTTGATCCTGAATCAACAAAGGACCAGCCACCATTACATTGGCGGCTTTGGAAGTAACGGGGTCAATATCCATAGCTGAGGCAATCTGAACCTTTTTTCCATCTAGCGTCAGGACGGCTGTTGCTCTACCGGCAATCTTGCCCCCTAGGTTGACGATCTGGTTATTCACGCGAATATAATCCACTGCACCACCATTCTTCATATCGAAAAACCCAGCATTGATGGCTGCCAAAGCATCATTCTCTTCGGCAAACACACTGGTTTTCTTTAAGATTTTAGGGTCTGCCGCAAAATGAACCTTCTTGGCATGTTTTTTTAAATCGATTTCTATCCAATTGATTTCCTGCTGGGCATTAAATAGATTGGAAAAATGGCCTTGGTGCCAGGTAATACCTTTTTTGATTTCCTTACTGTTCCATTTTGCTTGTACTATGGCTAAGGAGTCCGGGTTCTGCGCAGAAGCATTCAGATGCAAGAAGCAAGTGAATACTGCAACGAGGAGGCTTAGGTTTTGGAGATTTCGTTGAAGCATGTTTATTGTTAACAAGTTCCACGAATTTACCCATTTATTATTAACAAAACATTAAACTTATCGTTCTCCGTTCCATTCGCCATAAAATTGTTGCAAAAACTCTTCCATGTGCTCATGTCGACCCTTTGCGATCAACTTGGCTGCATCCGTATTCATTTTATCCTTCAACAAAAGCAATTTCTCGTAAAAATGATTGATGGTTGGAGCCGTGGTATTTTTATAGGCTTCCTTGGATTGATTCTCCAGCGCAGGTATTTCGGGATTGTAGATCTCCCGATTCTTATATCCCCCATAATTGAATGCACGGGCAATTCCGATCGCACCGATCGCATCCAAACGGTCAGCATCCTGTACCACTTCCAATTCCTTGGAATGGAACTTGACCTCACCCAGCGATGCCTTAAAAGACATGTTCAAAATAATGTTTTGCACATGTTCAATGACTTCCTGTTCCGTTCCTACAGCTGCCAAAAATTCTCCAGCTATTCGAGGACCAACACTTTCATCACCGCCATGAAATTTACTATCCGCTATATCATGAAGCAAGGCCGTCAGCTCACACACGAAAGGATCAGCCTCTTCGGTTTGAAGAATCAGTTTGCAATTGTTCCAAACTCGTAGAATATGCCACCAATCATGTCCAGATTCTGCATCCTTTAAGCGATCCTGGACAAATGCTGCTGTCTTTTCAATAATCTCTTGCTGTTCCTTAGTCTTTACTGCCTTCATATAATTCATATTGCAATAAGCGACAGTCCAGTTTACCATTGAAGAATTCAAAACGACGGGAAGCACGCAATCCAATCTTTTTAGCAAGATCAGGGTTTCCGGTAAACACATAACCCCTATAGCCCTGGCATTCCTTTTTCAGGAAATCCCCGATACGGGCGTAGGTCATCTCCAGTTTACTATGCGTGCCTAAGCGCTCGCCGTATTCCGGATTGAACATGATGACGCCCTGACCAACAGGAATAGTCGTCTCAGCAAAGTCGCAGACTTCAAATTTAATCAGATGTTCTACCCCAGCAGTCCTGGCATTCAATTTTGCAATTTCAATGGCTTCGGAAGAAATATCAGAAGCAATGATTTCTGGCAGGTTGGTTTTTTCGGTAATATCTTTTAGGATGCGGCGCTCATTAAAGAACACCTCCTCATCATAACCTTTAAAGTGCATAAAGGAATAATTCATGCGAAGAAGCCCCGGTTTTCTGGTCTGTGCCATCAGGGCAGCCTCGATCGCTAAGGTTCCAGAACCACACATCGGATTGACAAAAGGCGATCTCCGATTCCATTGGGTAGCCAGGATGGTCGCACTTGCCAAGGCTTCCAACATAGGCGCTTTTCCAGGATGTTTTCTATAGCTGTGTTTGGCCAAGGTTTCACCCGAAGTATCCAAAAATATCTCGGCGCGATCTTCCATCCAATGCAGGTGAATCACCGCACGATTTAGATCAGGACCTGAATTAGGGCGCATGCCTTTTTTATCCTTGATCCGATCGACAATAGCGTCCTTCACTTTCACATTAGCGAATAAAGGAGTGGTGATCGTTTCGTTGTGCACATTGGATGTTACGGAGAAGTAACCATCCAATGGAAGGTAATCCTCCCAAGGAATCTGCACCAGATTTTTATAAAGCTCATTCGCATCCTTCGCACGGAAAGCCTTCAATTCGTAATACACCTGGCTTGCAATATGCAAATTCAGGTTCAGTTTTATACACTCATTTACAGAGGCATACAATTCTACCCCGGTATTAAAACTACGCTTTATATCAAATCCTAATTCGCGGACTTCCTGTTCTAAAAATGGAGATAAACGTCGGTTACATGTGACGATTACCTTACTTCTGCTGTTGAAAACTTCTGCCATATTTCTGCAAAGTTACTTATTCTGTAAGCAAAAAATGTTTAATTTTACGGTTTAATAAATTTGATATGGAAATAAGAGGAAAAGTACATGAAGTAGGTGCGATTCAACAAGTAACTGAATCCTTCAAAAAGAGAGATTTAATTGTTGCCTATGCAGAAAACCCACAATTCGTAGAATATATTCGTTTTGAAGCAACACAAGATCGTGTAAACATTTTTGACAACCTATCGGTAGGGGATGATATTGAAGTATCTTTTAACCTTCGTGGTCGTCCATGGACAAACAAAGAAGGAGTTACTACGTACTTCAACTCTTTGGTTGCTTGGCGTGTCACCAAATTAGCAAATACGGCAGCAGCAGCTCCAGCACCTGGATATGCAGATATGCCGCCAGTAGATATCAGCTCAAGTGGTGCTGACGATGATGATTTGCCATTCTAAGCATATAAGCTGAAAAGCACAACAACATAAAAAAAGGGGATTTAAATCCCCTTTTTTTATGTTCAAATTTTTACATTTTCAAACCAATCTCCCTTAATCGTTCATCCAAATACTGGCCTGCTGTATAATCCTTGTATGCTTTCGGATGTTCCGCATCCACACAAGAATCCAAAGAAGCAAGACTCATACTCGATTTTGGATGTAAAAAGAAAGGTACCGAATACCTGGAAGTCTTCATTAACTCACGTGGTGGGTTTACCACACGGTGCGTCGTTGATTTTAACTTATTGTTCGTCAAGCGCTGCAACATATCGCCCACGTTCACCACAATGTCCTCCCCTTTTGCTTTGATGGCAAACCACTCGTTATCTTTCGTCAATACCTCTAATCCATCGGCAGAAGCACCGATCAACAAGGTGATCAAATTGATATCCTCATGCGCACCAGCCCTAACCGCATCATCAGGAATAGTTTCCGGATTTTCGATCGGGAAATAATGTATCGCACGTAAAATAGAGTTTCCATTGTGAACAAATGGCTCGAAATAATCCTCTGGTAGTGATAAATAGGTCGCGATTGCCTTTAAGATGTTTCTTCCTGCATCTTCCAATTTTTGGTAGATCTCTCCCGTCACCTGATCGAAGGCCGGTAATTCCGCCACTTTCGGATTGTCTGGAAAATCGGTTTTCGAATATTCCTCATCCGTAATGGTCTGTCCTCGCTGCCAAAACTCTTTCAAATCTGGTGTCTTCGAATCCTTTGCCTTCTCACGTCCTTTGGCCGTATAACCGCGTTGTCCTGCCAACTCCGGAAATTCATAATTCCGCTTGGTATCTTCCGGAAGATCAAAAAATGCTTTAACGGTTTTATATAGCTCATCAATCAATTCTGCCGATAGACCATGATTCGCAATAGTCACGAATCCAGTCTCATTGAATGCTTTTCCAATATCTTGGACAAATTGATTTCTTTTGGCCTCATCTCCAGCTGTATAATGCTGTAGATCTAATCTAGGAATGTTTACTAATGCCATGTTTATTTTGTTTATACAAAGTTAACGGATAAATAACACAGAAGAGCCTGACCTGTTCAGAACCCTAACTACAATAACTATATTTCACTGAAAACCAACATTTAAAGTTATTAACAATTCAACTATTATCCATCTTGAACCTGTCCCAACCCATCTTTTAATTCATTTATGTCAAGGATTTATTAAAAATTCACAAAAAGTTTGAATTATCAATCCAATCTATTAAATTTGTTATGCATGCATAATAAATAAGCAGCATACATACTACAAGATAAGAATAACCGAAATATGAGCCAAGACAATACGATCGATTACTTTCTAAAGACGGCGTGGCAAACTGTAGCGAACAAATACAATGTTATTGCTTCACAACATGGGTTCACCCAAGCTGCTGGTTATATTTTGATCAATATCCACCGCGACGGTACGCCTGTTTCGCAGATCGCGAATTCTACTGGCGTTAAAACCACATCCCTTTCCCGCGTGCTGAACAACCTGGAAGGTTTAGGGTTCATTTATAGGGAAACCAGCGATACGGATAAGCGTTCGGTAAAAGTATACCTGACAGAGCTGGGCCGGGAGAAACGGAAGATCGCCAAGGATGTCGTTCGGGAATTCAACGATTTCCTGAACAATTCTTTCAGCGAGAAGGAACGCGCCTTGATGACCAAGATGTTGGTAAAGATCAGTGAATTGGCTACAAATTATTCACCAGTGGTTCAGATAGAACCCTAATAACATAGAAAAATCAGAAGATATGAATAGAAATATTAAAAAAGTTGCTGTATTGGGATCTGGAGTTATGGGATCCCGAATTGCTTGCCACTTTGCTAATATCGGTGTAGAGGTATTGTTGATGGACATTGTTCCGAAGGAATTGCTTCCTGCGGAACAGGCCAAGGGATTGACCTTGGAAAGTCCAGCCGTCCGCAACAGGATTGTCAATCAATCCTTGGATACAGCGATCAAATCCAATCCGGCACCATTATTCAGCAAATCATACGCAAAGCGCATCACAACTGGAAATTTTGATGACGATATGGCGAAGATTGCCCATGTAGATTGGGTGATCGAAGTCGTTGTAGAACGATTGGATATTAAAAAATCCGTTTTTGACCGTGTGGAGGAATTCCGTAAACCCGGAACATTAATTACCTCCAACACCTCAGGGATTCCTATCCATTTGATGAACGAAGGTCGGTCAGAAGATTTTAAAGCCCATTTCTGTGGCACCCACTTCTTCAACCCGCCACGATACCTGCAATTATTGGAAATCATCCCTACCCCAGATACGAAGAAAGAGGTGGTTGATTTCTTGATGCATTATGGTGATCATATGTTGGGTAAGACCGTCGTTCTTTGTAAGGATACACCGGCCTTCATCGGTAACCGCATCGGGGTTTATTCCATGTTGGCAGTTACCCATTTGGTGGATAAGTTGGACCTTACGGTAGAAGAGGTAGATAAATATACCGGTCCTGCAATGGGCCACCCGAAATCAGCGACCTTCCGTACGGCGGATGTGGTTGGTTTGGATACCTTGGTGAATGTAGCCAAAGGATTGGAGCAGAATGCGTCTCATGATGAGGCTAAAGGAGTTTTCCAACTGCCGGAGTTCATCAGCAAAATGGTGGAGAACAAATGGTTGGGCGAGAAAACCAAGAAAGGGTTCTATGAAAAGGTGAAAGATGCCAAAGGAGGTTCAGAAATCCTTTCCTTGAACCTGAAAACATTGGAATATGGTCCACAGGCGAAAGTTAAATCCAGCACTCTGGAGGCGACAAAAGCAGTAGAAGATATCCGCAAGCGGATGAAGGTATATGAACAGGGAACCGATAAGGCGGCTACCCTATTCCGCGCCATGCATTATCCCTTGTTCGAATATGTATCCAACAGGGTGCCGGAAATTACGGATGATTTCTTCCGTATTGACGATGCAATGCGTGCCGGTTTCGGATGGGAAATTGGTCCTTTCGAAGTGTGGGACGCACTTGGCGTTAAAGAGACGATCGAAAAGATCAAAACCGAAGAGAAAAGACTTCCTGGACAAACTGGAGAAGTGGCTTCTTGGGTACATGAGATGTTGGATGCAGGCCATGACAGCTTCTATAAAGTTGAAAATGGCGTTCGTCATTATTACGATATCGCATCCAAATCCTATAAACCGATTCCAGGTACGGAAGAAATTATTGTTTTGGACCATATCCGGGAGTCGAAAACCATTTGGAAGAATTCCGGTGTTTCCATCATCGATTTAGGCGATGGCATCATCAACTGTGAATTTCACACCAAAATGAACACGATTGGTGGCGATGTGATCCAAGGCTTGAACAAAGCGATCGATCTTGCCGAGAAGGAATACCGTGGATTGGTCATTTCCAATGATGGTAAGAATTTCTCTGCCGGAGCAAACATCGGTATGATCTTTATGATGGCGGTAGAACAGGATTATGATGAATTGAATATGGCGGTTCGCATGTTCCAAAATACATCGATGCGGATTCGTTATTCTGCCATTCCAGTGGTTGTTGCTCCATTCCAAATGGCCTTAGGTGGCGGTTGTGAATTCTCCATGCATGCCGACTTTGTACAGTGCCATGCCGAAACTTATATGGGATTGGTGGAGTTTGGTGTAGGTGTCATCCCAGGTGGTGGTGGATCAAAGGAGTTTGCGCTTAGGGCATCCGATGATTACCGTCCAGATCAGATCGACCAAAACTATTTCCGCGAGCGTTTCTTAACAATCGGTCAAGCGAAAGTTTCCACCTCAGCGGTTGAAGCCTACGAATTAGGCTATCTGCAACAGGGTAAATACGCCATCACGATGAATCGCGCAAGGTTATTGGCCGATGCGAAAGCAAAAGCGATCGAACTGGCAGAAGCAGGTTATGTACAACCGATCCAACGTACCGACATCAAAGCCTTAGGCAATACTGCCCTGGGATTGGTCTACGTAGGCGCATCCTCCATGGAGGCCGGTCACTACATCTCCGAACACGACAAGAAGATTTCCGAAAAACTAGGTTATGTCATGGCTGGCGGAGACATCTCCCAACCAACCGAGGTATCCGAACAATACCTCCTAGACCTCGAACGCAAGGCTTTCATCGAGCTCTGCGCCGAACGGAAAACTTTGGAAAGAATACAGCATATGTTGACGACGGGGAAGCCGCTTCGAAATTAATTAAAGTATTTAGTAGTTAGTAGTTAGTATTTAGACCTGTGATGGCTAAATAGATTGGACTAGGATATTGGTAGCGAGACGAGATTAAATTTAGGATAACGAAACGAGAGTAAATTTAATGGTTTGTTATTGATAGGTGACATAAGGGTTAATTTTCATCCATTATTTTATGTTCCGAGGGTTCACAGGCTGACACGAAAACTAACACTAAATACTTTGGAAGAATGCATGATTATAAGAAATTATTGGTTTGGCAAAAAGCGATAACCTTTGTTTCGGAGGTCTATAAAATTACTGCTGCATACCCCAAGATTGAACAATTCAATTTGGTAAGTCAGATAAACAGAGCAGCAGTTTCCATTCCTTCAAATATTGCAGAAGGCGCTGGAAGGAATTCCGACAAAGAATTCATCAATTTTTTAGCAATATCCCATGCATCAGCATATGAAGTAGAAACACAATTAATAATATCAAGAAATTTAGGTTATTTAGCAGATTTAGACTTACAACACTTGCTTCACCAAGTAGAAGAAATCCAAAAAATGAATTTCTCCCTACAGCAAAAGTTACGGAACAACAAGCGTTAAAAAGGAAAGAAGTTACGAAACAAGAAAAGCAACCCTTCGGTCTAACTACTAAATACTCACTACTAAATACTTAACAAAATGGAAGCATACATCATAGCAGGTTATCGCACGGCGGTGGCGAAGGCACCAAGAGGGGGTTTTCGGTTTACTCGTGCGGATGATTTGGCATCAACGGTGATCAAGCATTTGGTTGCATCGGTGCCAAGCTTAAATAAAGAAGATATTGACGATGTGATCGTCGGGAATGCAATGCCGGAGGCGGAGCAGGGTTTGAATATGGGACGTTTCATTTCCTTGATGGGATTGGATACGGACAAGGTACCAGGGCTTACGGTAAATAGATACTGTGCGTCCGGGTTAGAGACCATTGCCACTGCAGTAGCAAAAATCAAATCAGGAATGGCAGATGTGATTATTGCTGGTGGTGTGGAAGTGATGTCGGGCATGCCGTTCGGAGGTTGGAAGATCGTTCCTAATCCAACGGTGGCTAAGGAGCATCCGGACTGGTATTGGGGTATGGGATTAACGGCAGAAGCGGTGGCTAAAGACTACCATGTTTCGAGAGAAGATCAGGATAAGTTTGCCTTGAAATCCAATCAAAAGGCGGTGGAGGCAATTAAGAATGGTCATTTAAAGGATGGTATTGTGCCGATCACGGTAAAGGAAAATTACATTAAGGATGGCAAGATCGCTATGCGTGAATATGTGGTGGATACGGATGAGGGACCTCGCGCAGATACTTCCTTGGAGGCATTGGCAAATTTAAAACCGGTTTTTGATGCAAAAGGATCTGTAACAGCGGGTAACTCTTCCCAAACATCAGATGGTGCCGCTTTTGTTTTGGTGGTATCCGAAAAGAAAATGAAGGAACTCAACCTAACTCCTGTTGCCAAATTGCTGAGCTATGCTGTTGCTGGTGTACCTCCGAGAATTATGGGTATCGGCCCTATCTATGCGATTCCAAAAGCATTGGAAATGGCGGGATTGAAAAAAGAAGATATTGATTTGTTCGAACTGAACGAGGCCTTTGCCTCCCAGTCTTTAGCTGTGATCCGTGAATTGGGATTGGATGAAGAGAAGGTCAATGTCAATGGCGGTGCGATTGCATTGGGACACCCACTGGGTTGTACCGGTGCTAAATTAACCGTACAGGTTTTGAATGAACTTAAGCGTAGAAATAAAAAATACGGCATGGTAACCATGTGTGTTGGAACTGGCCAAGGTGCTGCAGGAATTTTTGAATTGCTATAGAGAGTCAATTTAAAGCAATAGAATTTTATACAACTAGAGCAGCCATATTTTAAATAATAAAAAAATATAATCATGAGCGAGGAAGTAAAAAACAAAGCAATAAAAGGTGGAGAATTCGTTATCAGGGAGACTTCTTACCAGGATATCTTTATCCCTGAAGAATTCGACGAGGAAGCAAGGATGATCCGTCAGACCTGTCTGGATTTTCTGGATACCGAAGTATTGAACAATTTGGAGCGTATTGATGCCCAAGAAGAAGGGCTGATGGAAAACCTAATGGATAAAGCGGGAGAGTTGGGTATGTTGGGTGTGTCCATTCCGGAGGAATATGGTGGTTTCGGAAAGAATTTCAATACATCTATGTTGGTGGCTGATGCCGTAGGTGGAGGTTTCTCCTTTGCGGTGGCCCTATCGGCACATACCGGAATCGGAACCCTGCCAATCCTATATTATGGAAATGCAGAACAGAAAGCCAAATACATCCCTAAATTGGGATCAGGTGAGTGGAAAGCATCTTACTGTTTAACGGAGCCTAACGCGGGTTCAGATGCCAATTCCGGAAGAACTTCTGCCAAGCTAAATGCTGAAGGAACCCATTACCTGATCAATGGCCAGAAAATGTGGATCACCAATGGTGGCTTTGCGGATATCTTCATCGTATTTGCTAAAATAGATGACGATAAAAATCTGACCGCATTCATCGTGGAGAAAGATTTCGGTGGAATTACCATGAACCCTGAAGAACATAAATTAGGGATCAAGGGATCATCTACCCGTCAGATCTTCTTCAATGATTGTCCGGTTCCTGTAGAGAACATGCTATCTGAACGCGAGAATGGATTTAAGATCGCGGTAAACATCCTGAACATCGGCCGTATCAAATTAGGTGCTGCAACTATCGGTTCTTCACGTTCTGTGTTGGATACAGCGATCAATTATGCGAACGAGCGTGTACAGTTCAACCTGCCGATATCGAAGTTCGGAGCGATCCGTTATAAACTGGCAGAGATGGCTACCCGTTTATTTGCTACGGAATCTGCAGCCTACCGTGCCGGTCAGAATATCGATGATGCTTACGATGCATTGATTGCTGGCGGAATGGATGAAGCAAAAGCCAAGCTGAAATCGGTGGAACAATTTGCCATCGAATGTGCCATCATCAAGGTATGGTGTTCAGAAATGTTGGATTATACGGTAGATGAAGGTGTTCAGATCTATGGTGGTATGGGTTATTCGGCCGATGCGCCAATGGAAAGAGCATACAGGGATTCGCGTATCAATCGGATTTTTGAAGGTACGAATGAAGTAAACCGTCTTTTGGTGGTTGATATGTTATTGAAACGTGCGATGAAAGGGGAGATTGATTTGATGGGTCCTGCGCAGGCGGTAGCAAATGAGTTGATGTCCATTCCTGATTTTGGTGAGGAGGATGATGCACCATTCGCTGCGGAGAAAAAAATCATTGCGAATCTTAAGAAGGCAGGATTGATGATTGCAGGTTCTGCGGTTCAGAAACTGATGATGTCTTTGGCAAAAGAACAGGAGATTTTGATGAATATTGCTGATATTATTGGTTATGTGTATGTAGCGGAATCGGTATTGTTACGTGCTGAGAAACTACAGCATACCGTAGGGGGAGAGAAGGCGGCATATGCAGCTGATATGGCAAAGATCTATTTATATTCAGCGATCGATAAAGTGAATGTAGCGGGTAAAGAAGCGTTGTATTCCTTTGCTGAAGGCGATGAACTGAACATGATGTTGGTTGGCTTACGTAGATTTACCAAGGCTGCGCCTTTCAATGTGAAAGATGCGAGACAGCGGATCGCTAAGAAATTAATTGAAGAAAATAAATACTGTTTTTAAGTATTAGGTTATACGGTATTTAAGTTTTAGGTTGATAATTTAAGTATTAGGTTGATTATGAAAATGGGTTATCTGAAAAGATAGCCCTTTTTTTCCCCGTCATTGCGAGGAACGAAGCAATCTTCGAACTTTGTCATCCTGAGCGGAGTCGAAGGATCTGTACGGTTGCATACGAACAGATGCTTCGACTCCGCTCAGCATGACATGCGGGAAGATTGCTTCGGTCCGATGACGGGAAGATTGCTTTGTCGTGCCTCCTCGCAATGACGTATGGCTCATTATGACGGAAATATCTCGCGATGACAGGGAAAGTCTAACATCTATAATCTATTATCTAACATCTATCATCTATCATCTAAAATCTACCCTAAAGCCACCCCTCCACCAGCGCCT
Source organism: Sphingobacterium sp. 1.A.4 (assembly GCF_002734245.1). NCBI lineage: Bacteria > Pseudomonadati > Bacteroidota > Sphingobacteriia > Sphingobacteriales > Sphingobacteriaceae > Sphingobacterium > Sphingobacterium sp. 1.A.4. The sequence goes on along the minus strand of NZ_PEAZ01000062.1, from coordinate 16,200 downwards.
TTTTCACCACCTCCGTCATATTACTGCATTCCATTTTCCGAAGTATATTCTTCCGATGCGTCCTCACAGTATGCTCACTAATAAAAAGTTGATCTGCGATCAATTTACTATCCATACCCTTTGCAATCAATTCCAACACCCGCATTTCACCTTTAGAAACAGCACTTTGAAAACAATCGCTATAATCGTTCTTATCGAAAAGGGAGATTTTCTTCGGGTGTTCCAGATCGGAACTATCAATAATATAATGGGAATACTGCCTACTCGGCTGAAGATCACTAATATCCGAATAGATATTAAGCATATATATCGGTTCCATATGTTCATTGAACAACACAGGAATACTTTGGGCCAAGACAAAAAGCTTCCGACCATCTTTGCAAATCAAATCCAATGTACGATTAACCTTGATATATGGCCTCCTTTCTGGCTCCTGTGCATACAAATATTTAAAATATTTGGTCCCTCCTCTTGTTGCTCTAATCGTATCCTTCAGATGATGAATACTCAACATCAAGGTATAGCCTCTTTTGATGACCTCCTCCTTGGTATAACCGGTAAACTGCTCGATAGGTCCGCCCGCATCAATAACCGTTAGGGTACTGATATCAGCCAAGGAATAGAAATAGGTATCAAAAGCATGGAAAACCCGAAGGTAATTATTTAGGTCGAATTCTTTCTTCCTTTGCAAAGCCTCCGCTTTCCCCAAGGATTTTTGCGAATACAGACTGAACTCCTGAAAGGATTGGGAAATTTTTCGGAACAGGAAATTATCGAGCTTCATGTCCTAAAATAAATTATTTTTATAAAAATTTCATATACCCAAATTGGGGTATTTTTCAAATTTTAATCCCCTATAAACAAGAATATTTAACATATTTAGAATTATCCTAACTTATAAAACATGGATTTTGAGCAATGGTTAATTCATTGATATTTTTTATAATTTAGCTCTACCAAAGAATTAACTGACGTAGAATTTCTATTTATCCAATAACATGGAACGGAAAAAACATATACTTTCCGATGCTTGGGAAAATTTCGACCAGCATCTATCCGCCTCCAATGAAATCATGAATCACCCTGATCTGACCATGTTCCTGTCGGAAATTCTTTCTATTGGCCCTTACTATTATTATACATTTGATGTTCTTTCCGTCGAATTAAAACAGGTCCATCCCAACGTATTACGGATACATGGTTTTAAGAAAATTCCCACATCTTTAACCCAGATCATTGAGCTGATTCACCCGGATGATATCGAATTTGTGATCTTAGCAGAAAAACTGATCCTGAACAAATTATTGACCATCAACAATGGAGATTTCCTCCATAACAAAATGAGCTATTCCTTCCGGATGAGGGTGGCCGATGGCAGTTACCATCTTTTCCTACATCAAGCGGTCCATTTAGTGCTCGATGAGGAACAAAAAATCAAGATTGCCTTAAACATACACACCGATATTGAACACATCACCCAGCTCAATTCAGGATTAGTGCATATACAGAGCAACAATAAAATCAATAAGCACCTGCAGTTCGACCCTTACGAGGAAGAAGCACAGGTTCCAAAACCAAAACTCAGCCGACGGGAAATGCAGATTCTTCCGCTGATTGCCAAAGGCTCTTCCAGCAAACAGATTGCAGCGCAACTGTTTATTTCAGAAGATACCGTTCGGGTTCATCGTAAGAACATCCTCAAAAAAACAAATACCAACAGCAGCCATTTGCTCATTAAAAAATGCTTGGAATGGGGGATTCTTTAATTTTTTAATGATCTATTTGCAAAATACCTCGATTGAGGTATTTTCTGGATATGCTTTTATTCCTAACATTGGATAAGCTACAGAAAGCAGCAAGAAAACCAACTAATTATTAATGATCATGGATGAAAATGAAAATAGATTGGCTTTAATTTGGGAGAAATTCCCGGAATTATTTGCTCATCGATCCAATGAAATTGATTCCGATACCATCATCAAGATGCTGTCGGAGATGTTGGTCATTGGCGACTACTATTATTATGTTCTTGAAATTGCCAATCAATCCCTTTCCCATGTCCATTCTAGCCTTTGCCAGTTGCATGGCTTAACAGAAAGCCCTACTCATATCCAAAATATCGTAGATATCATCCATCCCGATGATGTATCCTATGTGCTGAAAGCGGAGGAAGTCTGCAATCAAAAAATCACGAAACTGATCAGCAATAGCAACCAATACAAATCCTGTTATTGTTTTCGGATGAAAATGCAGGATGGGACCTACAAACTATTCCATCATCAGGCCATTCCTGTGAGCATGGATGCAGAGGGGAAGATCATTAGCGTGCTGAATATCCATACCAATATCGAACACATCAGTAAAAAGAACAGCTATGTGGCCCATGTGATCGGTCTGAATGGAATTGATGAATTTTACCAATTTGAACTGTCCAAGAAAATTGCCCAGGAAAGAAAACATAAAAACCCACTTACAATCCGCGAATTGGATATTTTGAACTACATCGCCAAAGGATATTCCAGTATTAAGATCGCCCAGCAATTGGGCATTTCTGATCAGACCGTCCGGGTACACCGCAAGAACATGCTCAAAAAGACCCAAACCTTCAACAGCAGTAGCCTAATCAAGCATTGTGTGGAGATGGGTTGGCTGGTTTAATTGAACAAAGCCAATGCAATGATCAATGTGACCAAAATATTAAAAGTCTGTGCAATGATGAATGCATAAAAAGGCTTCTTGTTATCCTGTTTAAACAGATCCTTAAAATTGGTTTCCAATCCGATGGATGTAAAGGCCAGAGCAAACCATAATCCCTGTAAACTCTTCAAACTATCCTTAATCTGACTGGTCGTTTCTGCCGGAATCACAAAGGAGAACAAGAGCGAAACCGCAACAAATCCAACCACGAATTTTGGGAACCTATCCCAGATCAATCTTAACGTTGGCTTATCCTTCTTCGTTTCATCATCAACCGATTTGGAATAGGTCCAATAGATACTGATGAAAAAAGCCGCTATCCCCAATAAAACGTTCTGGGAGAATTTTACGATCGTACTGATCTTTAAGGCTTCTTCGCCCACCAAAGATCCAGAGGCCACTACTGCCCCGGTCGTATCGATACTACCACCCAACCAGGCTCCAGTAACCTCTTGGGAAAGGTTCAGCCATTGCGCAATGTAAGGCATGAAGATCATCATCGGTATAGCCGTGATCAACACTAGGGAGATCACATAGGATAATTTCTTATTATCACCTTTGATGGCACCTGAAGTCGCAATAGCGGCCGATACTCCACAGATGGATACTGCACTGGACAGCATCAAGGACATTTCTTTATCGATTTTTAATTTGCGGCAAACCCAATAGGCAAAATACCATACGGAAACCACTACCAATAAGGCTTGGATCAAACCCAAGGAACCTGCCTTTAGGATATCGCCGAAAATCACGGTCGTACCAAGCAATACCAAACCGATCTTCACATATAGTTCCGTGCTCAAGGCATTTTTGAACCATTCCGGAAGCTTGAAGCAATTACTGATGATCAGACCGATGGCAAGACTGAAAATAACAGCCTCCAGGTTATATTCTTTGATGGTCGAATTACCTGCCAAAACCAAAGCCACAAGGGTGAGTACAAATACCGTTGGAAAGACGATCAATAAAGCCTTCAGGTTCTTCTTTAAGAGAATGGCTCCTAAAATGGCGACTGCATAGATCAACCCAAATTGGGAAGCCATGCTCAACAGGTTATTTCCGGAAAAAACCTTTTGGGTCAACTCCGAAGAATCCGCCCAACTGAAACTTGGTTTTGGAACAACGATACCAAATAAGGCCAAGGCTATAATAGCAAAACCCAAGATAACAACTACCCAATCTTCCGAGAGTTCAAATGATTTTCTTTCCATGTATTCGTTTAAGTTGATTGATTAGCTAAATCGCTAATTGCGGGCTGAATATAGGGAAATTTAAATGTAAAGCCTCTTTGGGAGGTTAAAATTGTTGTTACAGGAACGGTCTCTAAAAGTAAACTCGCATCTACCCCTTTAAACCTCGCACCAATCTTAGCCATAAACACAGATAAAGGTAATCCGATCGGCATATGCGCAGCCTTTCTGATGGCCTTCATAAAGTCGGCATTGGAAACAGGATTTGGGCTACAGGCATGGTACACCTGATCTGGCTTTTCCAGATCGGCGATCCAAATCAGCAATCGTTTAAAATCCTCATGATGTATCCAGGAAACCATTTGTTGTCCATCCCCTACCTTGCCGGCCAGACCGAATTTCGCTAATGGATACAACTCGGCAAACATGCCTGATCCCTGCATCAATACAGGACTTATCCGTAGGATCACCTTTTGGGTGTCTGGGGTCGATGTGTTTAAACATGCCGCTTCCCATTTCTTGGCCAATTCGGCCAGGAAATCATGACCATAATCTGTACTGTTTTCATCTTGTAAGGTTTTTCTACCGTTGAAAATGGAAACACCGGAAGCATTGATCCATATTTTAGGGGGTTGCCCCATAGTTCCGAGCGCTTTTCCCAAAAGGGAGGTAGGAACTACTCGCGAGGAAAGCAACAAAGCTTTATTCTTTTCATTGAAAACCCTATTAATGGATAAGCCCGTGAGGTTGATCAGTACATCTGCTCCTTCTATCTTTTTAACCCAACCTCCTAACTGCTCTCCATCCCACAGCACATAATGTAGGGCAGGATGATCTGACTGATGCTCTTCTCGACTCAATAAGAATACCTCGTCGCCTCTTTCCAAAAATTCTTTTGTCAATATTTTTCCAAGGTTGCCGGTTCCACCAGCGATTACTATTTTCTTCATCGGGTTATTTTTATGTTAAAATGATCAGCCAAGGCAATTCTGGCGGCATGAAATCCGCACATACCATGTACCCCCCCACCAGGTGGGGTGGATGCCGAGGCTATATACACTTTCGGATCCGAAGTTCGATAAGGCGTCAGGGATTTTGTCGGCCGGGTAAACAATTGACGAAGGTCCATCACCCCACCGGAAATATCCCCACCAATATAATTAGGATTATAAGCTTCCATATCCGCCGTATTCATGACGGATCTAGCCATTATCGTATCCTTAAATCCTGGAGCAAAACGTTCTACTTGATTTTCTATAGCAGAGGTCATATCCACTTCCGATCCAAGGGGAACATGGCAATATGCCCATCCTGTATGTTTTCCAACAGGCGCCCTGCTGGAATCAAACACGCTCTGTTGAGCGAACAAAACATAAGGCTTTTTGTTCAAGCGTCCATGTTGGGTATCGGATTCCGACTGTGCAATCTCTTCAAAACTATTGCCCAAATGCACGGTTGCTGCCTTTTGGCAGCGGATATCCTGAAAAGGCGTGGCTTCAGACAATGCCCAATCAATCTTGAATACCCCCATCCCATACCGAAAAGCTTCCAATTGTTTTTTATAACCGTTAGTTAGTTTTAGGTTTTTCAACTTCAAGATCTGCTTAGGTGTCATATCCAAAATACAGATCCGGTGGGATGGCAGGTCGGCCATATCCTTCACCCAGGTCTGCAGTTGAATCTTTCCTCCCAATGCTTGGTAATAAGCGGCTAAGGCATCGGCAATGGCCTGAGAACCACCGATCGGAATTGGCCAGCCGAACCGATGGGCAACCGTCCCTAACATCATACCGATGGCTGCTGTAGCAGGTTGATCCAAAGCCTGCATGCCATGTGCAACGATTCCCGCCCAAAGAGATCGCGTCCTTTCGGATTGGAAACCATCAGCAATGAACTTTGCCGAACGTAATGCCTTCAATCCGAATCTACCCATCAAAAAAGGATGCTTGGGAAAGCGCAAAGGCCCCATGACATCTTCGGAAAGCTCCTCCCACCTGTCTATAAAGGGAGCATATAAACGTTTATATGGTTGGAAATCACTGCCCAGTTCTTCTTTCATTGCCTGCATGTCCCTACGCAACAGCACTGCCGGTTGGTTATCCAAAGGATGTGCAACCTCGTAATCTGCATAGGTAAACCGCAGACCATAATCTGCCAAAGGAAGCTGCGAGAAAAAGGGCGAGGCCAGCGCCATTGGGTGGATGGCCGAGCAAACATCATGGTTAAAACCAGGTAAGGTCAATGCCTTGGTCCGCATACCACCCCCATAGCTATCTGCACCTTCTATCAATAGCGTTTGCAGGCCAGCTTGTTGAAGTGTTATTGCTGCGGCAAAACCATTCGGTCCCGAACCTATAATTATCGCGTCGTAGTTAGCCAAAATTTTCTCTTTCCCCTAATTTAACATATTAAAATTCGAATCGCCGAATTTTCAGAAAAACGCTCTTAGTATTCATCCATTTATTTACTGGTCCGGCTCGTAATAAAAGAATAATGTAAGTGAGGTGTAAGTAAGTTGTAAGTGACTTTTAGCACTTACAACTCACTTACACCTCACTTACACCCTACTTGCAGCACGAAGCTGCCAACATAAAAAAAAGGCCAACCAATGGTTGACCTCAATTTTATATATCAGGATTTGAAATCCCTATGATTTACCCTAATCTATTCGCTTAATAATCCGATCAATTCTTTCTGGATGGCTACGCCTTTATCCTCATTATACCAACGCTGGATAAATTCCTTGATTTCTTCGAAAGGTTTACCTTCGGCTTTCATCTGTTCAAAGATGCCTTGTAATACCGCAGGTCTTGGGCCCCAGATCACTTTATCATGCCCTACATCGTTACGGATAATCAATTTTGGGATGGATTTACCGCCATTGGTCAGGTATTCATCGATCAGGTATGGTTCAGTATCTCTCAATTGGATATCCAAATCAATGAATTCATTGTCCTTCACGATCTGATAAATCTGCGCTACGGAATGTGCCGCATCCCCACACCACGGTTCAGTGATAACGATCCAATGTTGTGGATCTTTAATTTGCTGAATACAGTTTTTCATTTCTTCAGAAGGTTCAAACTTTTTAAGCCATCTGGTCATCCTAGACCAGTTCAGCTTGGTGTAGTTCAGGTAATCAGCATCGTTGGAGTATGCTTCGTGATTTTCTGTGTTTATTAAAATATCTTCGAAGTAACTCAGGTATTCGTCAAAATTCATGTTTGATTTCTATTTCCACAAAAGTAATCAATTAATGGATAATTCAGAAATGATGACAGAATGTCACATTCCAATGACAATAGCAGGAAATAATTACCGCGTTTCCGCTGACAAAACGAGAAAAAACCATTTGGCATAAGCGTTGTTGATAGAATATGAAATCGAAAAATTTAAAAAAGTAAATAGATAACACAACAAGATATGTCAAAAATTATAGGAATCGACTTAGGAACTACCAACTCATGTGTAGCCGTAATGGAAGGTAATGAGCCGGTAGTAATTGCCAACAACGAAGGTAAACGCACTACGCCTTCAATCGTGGCATTCGTAGAAGGTGGTGAACGTAAGGTTGGGGATCCTGCAAAACGTCAAGCGATTACAAACCCGCACAAAACTGTTTATTCTATCAAACGTTTTATGGGTGTAACGTATGATGAGGCAAAAAACGAGATCGAACATGTTCCTTATAAGGTAGTAAAAGGCGACAACAATACTCCACGTGTGGAAATTGATGATCGTAAATATACACCACAAGAAATTTCAGCCATGATCCTTCAGAAAATGAAGAAAACGGCTGAGGATTATTTAGGTCAGGAAGTTTCTCGCGCGGTAATTACCGTTCCTGCATACTTTAACGATGCGCAACGTCAAGCAACGAAAGAAGCTGGTGAGATCGCAGGATTGAAAGTAGAGCGTATTATCAACGAACCTACAGCTGCAGCATTGGCTTACGGTCTTGATAAGGCAGACAAAGACATGAAAATCGTGGTATTCGACTGTGGTGGTGGTACGCATGACGTTTCTGTTCTTGAATTAGGCGACGGCGTATTCGAAGTAAAATCTACCGATGGTGATACACACTTAGGTGGTGATGACTTTGACAACGCGATCATTAACTGGTTAGCCGCTGAATTTGCTGACGAGAACAATGGTTTCGACCTGAAAAAAGATGCAATGGCATTACAACGCTTGAAAGAAGCTGCTGAAAAAGCAAAAATCGAATTATCAAGCACTACTTCAACAGAGATCAATTTACCATATATCACTGCTGATGCAACAGGACCAAAACACTTAGTACGCAATTTATCACGTGCTAAATTTGAAAGCTTAGTAGGGCCACTTATCGAGCGTACTATCGAGCCTTGTCGTACAGCATTGAAAAACGCAGGTTATTCTACTTCAGATATCGATGAGGTAATCTTAGTAGGTGGATCGACCCGTATTCCAGCAATCGTAGAAGCTGTTAAAAAATTCTTCGGAAAAGATCCTTCAAAAGGTGTTAACCCAGATGAGGTAGTAGCTTTAGGTGCTGCAATCCAAGGTGGTGTATTAACCGGTGAAGTGAAAGATGTATTGTTATTGGATGTTACCCCACTTTCCTTAGGTATTGAAACCATGGGTGGTGTAATGACCAAATTGATCGAATCCAATACCACGATCCCTACCCGTAAATCGGAGGTATTCTCGACTGCATCTGACAACCAACCATCCGTAGAGATCCATGTATTGCAAGGTGAGCGACCAATGGCTGCACAGAACCGTACATTAGGACGTTTCCAATTGACAGACATCCCTCCTGCACCTCGTGGTATCCCGCAGATCGAAGTAGTATTCGACATCGATGCGAACGGTATCATCAAAGTATCGGCAATCGATAAAGCAACCGGTAAAGAGCAGAATATCCGTATCGAGGCATCTTCTGGTCTTTCGGATGAGGAAGTGAAGAAAATGAAGCAAGAAGCGGAAGCTAATGCGGAAGCAGATAAAAAAGTGAAAGAGGAAGTGGATAAGTTGAACTCTGCAGATGCATTGATCTTCTCAACCGAAAAACAATTGAAAGAGTATGGCGAGAAAATCTCGGCAGATAAGAAAGCTCCAATTGAAGCAGGTTTAGAGAAATTGAAAACTGCTCATGCAGCGAAAAACTTCGCAGATATCGATTCGGCATCTGCTGAATTACAGGCCGCTTGGAATGCAGCATCAGAAGAGATGTACGCTGCTTCTAACCAAGGCGCTGGAGATCAACAAGCACAAGGCGATGCTGGTCAAGGTCAAGCTAATACTGGCGGAAACCAAGGCGGAGCGGATGATGTGCAGGATGTTGATTTTGAGGAAGTGAAATAATTTAAGCGATTTATTGATCCTTCGGGGTTTCATTAAATTATCCTTATCATATGAAAGGGAGTTTCCAAATGGAAACTCCCTTTTTTTATCTTTCTGAGCAGGGCTATGTCATCCTGAGCAGCGTCGAAGGATCTATACGGTTGGCCAACGAACAGATCCTTCGACTAACGCTCAGGATGACATAGCCACATAATTACCGATAATGCCTCAAAATACCCTTATCAAATACTGTCCACACACCAGCAGGAAGATTGGCTCTTTTGAGCGCATGATTAGACCAAGTATTGCAGGAATAAAACAGACTATACGCCCCTTTTGCCTCATAAAAGGCATCATCCATGCCATATTGCGCATTGGTTTGGATATAGATCGGTTCTCCCTTGGCATTCTTATCCAGACTCGCTAAGATAAAATCCGTTAAGGCTTGATACTGCTCTTGGCTGATCATTAATTTTCTGCAATCCTCTCCTAAGCTCATATTCCTATAATAAGTCACATGCAGGGCGGTTTCTCCAATTCCAAGCCCGGCTATCAAGGCGGTTTTTAAGGTAAGGTCCTTCCATTCGGGGGTATTCAAATAAAACCCCTTATCGCCCCATCCAATGGCAATGAACCGATGATCTGCGGATTTACCCTTGGTATGATCGATCGGAAAGACCTTGCTCCAATCCTGTTCCCCTTCCTTAATGGGCAAAACCAAATCCGTATGTACGCCATTGGACAATACATAAAATGGGATCTCCGCTTTGGTATCACTTGGTTCCTGCTTATTCAGCGAAATGCGCGAGAGTACCGCATCAGCAGAGAAATAGATCAAGCCGAAAACCAACAATCCCAATAATACATAGCCCAACCAGATCATTACTTTTTTCATTATGGTTTATATTTGAACCCCAATAATAAGAAAAACGGCTAAAGAAATCCTTATCAATTTCCTTAGCCGTTCCATATTTCTTTGAAAGCTGCTCCTGCTTAGAACAATTTCTCCGGATAAACTTTATCTGCAATCAATTTAGAGATGCTCTCCTGAACGATCGGCTTATCTTCCACATACGTTACACCGAACCATTTTGAAGAGGTAGGGATCACTTTAAAGTCCGCCATACCATGCTTCACCATATAATCTGGGATGGATGGAATAAAGAATTCAGATTTAGGATTATCTCCATTCTCTTCCACAAATTTTGGGAACAGATCCATACATACCTCAAATACTTTAGGTGTGAATCCCCAGAAGTTCATGGAAACCCTAGCATCTGCAGGAAGTTCTGTTTGCACGCCATTCTCTTCATAAACAATCTTTCGGCTTCCGTTATCATCCGTTACGTAATAGATATTCGTACGTTCGGTAACCGATTCCATATTTCCTTCTTCGTTGACTTCACAAACCCCTCTGGAAACATAGCCATAATCCGACATGGTATTACCCACTTCAAAGCCCATTAAGGACATGTGGGTATCGGAAACTTCGTTGGTCAAGAAATCCGCCATTTTCTGGAAGGCATCATAACCATAGAAGTCATCGGCATTGATCACACAGAAAGGGCCATCAACGACATCCTTAGCGCTCATTACCGCATGGGCTGTACCCCAAGGTTTTGTACGTTCGATTTCCTTGTCAACACCAAATTTCTTCAGATTGAAATCCTGGAAGGCATAATCCACTTCGATTTTTCCGGCGAATTTTGCATCAAATTTATCACGCATTACCTGCTCAAATTCTTGGCGGATAATAAAAACTACTTTACCAAATCCTGCACGAATAGCATCATAAATTGAATAGTCGATAATAGATTCTCCATGTGGACCAAATCCGTCAACTTGCTTTAATGATCCGTAGCGGCTTGCCATTCCTGCTGCTAATACTACCAAAGTAGGTTTTCCCATAATATAAATTTTTGTTTAGTATTCTTAATTTCTATGCGCAAATATACTATTTTACTGTTATCTCTTTTTAAACATTGCATTTAAGATGCCACTTGCCAGTTTCCCCAACAATTTCACCCCTTCCCGGGCCAACGTTCTGCTGGCCTGGTTCTGTGCTGCCTCCAAAGGCGATTGCCTGCGAGATCGGGAGGAACTGCTGGTTTTAGAGGCTTTTTCGGCTTCTTTCTGTGCCTTTTCTGCTGCTTCCTGCGCCTCGAACTGTCCCATCTTTTCTTCCAGGATTTCGGAGGCCGTACGGCGTTCCACGCGTTCGTGGTATTTTCCATTGTACTCGGAATTGCGGACCAGTTCTTGGTATAGTGCCGGTTGGCAAGGTCCCATAACCGCCCTAGCTGGTACGAGGTGGGTGGCTACCACTTCTGTAGGTATCCCTTTATCATTTAACACCGTCACCAAGGCCTGCCCTGTTCCCAATGAGGTCAATATTTTATCTATCTCATAAAATTCGGAGGTCGGATAGGTTTTCACCGTTTTCCGGAGGTTCTCCGCATCGTTAGGGGTAAATGCCCGTAAGGCGTGTTGGATCCTATTTCCCAATTGTCCCAAAACAGATTCCGGGATATCGGTTGCTGCCTGTGTACAGAAGAAAACCCCAACTCCTTTGGAACGGATCAAGCGAACAATCTGTTCAATCTGGGTTAAAAAGGCTTTGGATGCGCCGTTGAACAACAAATGCGCCTCATCAAAGAAGAACACCAATTTTGGTTTATCCAGATCGCCTACTTCCGGGAGGTTCTTGAACAATTGCGCCAAGAGACTCAACAAGAAGGTGGAGAACAACAATGCTTGATCCTGGATATCCGAAATATTCAAAAGGGTGATGACGCCTTTCCGATCAATTTTTCCGAAAAGATCATTGATGTCAAATTCCTTTTCCCCCAAGATATGTGCCAAACCTTGCTGTTCAATGGCTACAATTTTTCGAAGGATGGTACTGGCACTTGCCGAGCTGATCTTTCCGTAATCGCTTTTTATTTCCTCCGCTCCCGGACCTTCCGAAAGGTAACTCAATAACCTTTTAAGGTCTTGGAAATCGACGATCGGAAGTTGATTATCATCCGCATATTTAAAAATCGCGCTCAATACACCGGCTTGGGTATCGTTCAGATCCAGTATCCGAGATAATAGGACGGGACCAAAATCCTCTACCGTAACGCGCATCGGAGCACCCAGATTGCCACTCAAGGAAAAGAGTTCAATCGGAAAACTAGCAGGTTCAAAGGGAATACCCACAGCATTTCCACGCTCGATCAGGGCGTCATTGGTTTTTCCGGGCTCTGCCAATCCCGAAAGATCGCCTTTTACATCGAGCATGAAGACTGGTACACCGGCATCGGACAGCTGTTCGGCCATCAATTGCAGGGTCCTGGTCTTTCCGGTACCCGTTGCACCGGCGATCAAACCATGTCGGTTCATCATTTTCAAGGCCAGGTTAACCTTGGCATCCGTTACGATTTCGCCATTCAGGATTCCGGATCCCAATTGTATAAAAGCGCCCTTAGGACTATAAGAGGCTGTAATTTTCTGAATAAATTGTTCTTTCATGGTATTTTTGGACTAATACTGAACTATTTGTACCCGAAAATAGGAATTAAATAGGATTATACAATAATAGAATTTTGAGAGAAGTACATTAAGGAATTATTAAGAAATCAGATTAAAGGCAATCCTTTTGTAATTTTTTCATAATAAAATTTCAAAAAAGCTTTCTTTTTAAAATTAAATTTTATTTTTGTACTGTTTATGATTGCGAGCCGAAACTTATTTACAAAAGCGTACAGGATCTTAGCTGCCAAGCTATGTTTCTTTGTGTTCTTCACAAAGATGCTGATATCCATCACGCCGATGTTTGTAGATGTACTGGATAAAGGTACTGTTCTACAGGTGGTTATGCAATTAGAAATCGAGAATACGGCCAAAGGAGCCAATAGCAACAATGAAGATATCCATGAAACGGGTATCAAGGTATTCAAACCAGATTCCATTGATTTCCTAGCCTTTAATCCCACTATTGAAAGTACAGCGCAGATCAAGCATTACCTACGTAATGAAAAAAGTATCTGTGCCTTTCATCCATCCGTACCGACACCCCCTCCTAACTGTTAATTCATTTTTTTCCGATTATCAGGTTCTCTGACCGGCCATGCTGTGTCTTAATGGGACCATTGAGCTTATTCACAAAAAAAAATGAATTTAACAAATTGAACAAATTATGTTTGGTACACGTACGTCCGCTTTTCTAAAATTGTCGAAAAGGGACTTAAAATATGACTTTCCCGCAAGTATAGTAGTTTTTCTAGTCGCATTACCTTTATGTTTAGGAATCGCGATGGCCTCCGGAGCGCCACTTTTTGCCGGTATCTTAACAGGAATTATAGGCGGCTTAGTGGTTGCTTCGGTTTCAGGCTCTCCTCTAAGTGTGAGTGGTCCTGCAGCCGGTCTGACCGTAATCGTCCTGGGCTCCATTGAAAAACTGGGTGCTTACGAAACTTTTATCCTAGCGGTTATGATCGCTGGGGTTATCCAATTGATCCTGGGGATCGTAAAAGCCGGTATGATCGGTAATTACTTCCCATCCTCAGTGATCCTGGGTATGTTGGCAGCGATCGGTATCACCATTATCCTAAAACAGATTCCATTGGCTTTCGGTATGACCGAGACGCATGCCTTTGAACTGGATAACGGCGGTGGTTTTGCTGCATTTACAGATACGATATTCTCCAGTATCAACTGGGGGGCTACGTTGATCTGTTTATTATCCCTGGCTGTGCTTATTTTCTGGCCGAATATTAAGAAATTGAACAAAGTCCCTGCTCCATTGATCGTGGTATTATTAGGTGTGGGATTGGGTTATGCTTTCCAAGGAACTTCCTTGGCCTTGAACCCGGATCACTTTGTATCCATCCCGGTGGTTTCTTCCATTACGGAATTCAAAGGATTGTTCATCTTCCCAGATTTCACGCAGATCCTGAATAAAGAGGTATGGATTGTGGCCATTACCATTGCGATCATTGCGAGTCTAGAGACTTTATTGAGTATCGAGGCAGTAGATAAAATCGATCCATTGAAAAGAAATTCACCAACAAACAGGGAATTGGTTGCGCAGGGTATTGGTAACATGACTTCTGGATTCTTAGGTGGATTGCCTATGACATCAGTGATCGTTCGTTCTTCTGCGAATGCCAATGCGGGCGGTAGGACAAGACAATCGGCGATGTTGCATGCAGTTTGGTTATTGTTGGCCTTATTGGCGATCCCAAGTATCATCAACCTTATTCCATTGGCAGGTTTGGCCGCTATCCTTTTACATACAGGATATAAATTGGCAAAACCAGCTTTATTCAAGCAGATGTTAGGTAAAGGATTGGATCAATTCATTCCATTCTTTGTAACCGTTGCAGCGGTTGTTTTCACTGATCTATTGACCGGTGTTGGGGTTGGTATTTTGGTTGCTACGTTCTATATCTTGAGAGCAAACATGCACAATGCTTACCATTTCAACATCAAACCAACGGAGGTAGAGGATAATTCTGTTGCGGTGTTGACCTTGGCGGAGGAGGTAACCTTCCTTAACAAAGCGCCAATTCAGGAAAAACTGTACAACCTTCCAAAAAACGTGAAGAGTATCCTGATCGATGGGCATCGAAGTAAGTTTATTGATAAGGATGTCATAGACGTCATCAAGGATTTTGAGCAGAATGCGATAAGCAAAGGCTTGGAAATTGAGCTGAACGGTGTAACTTACAAAAAGAGAAAGCGATCTAATAAGAGTCCTTTCAAGAAAAAAAAACATAAACTTCAAAAAGTAGTTTAAAAGAATAAAATAATTGCAGAAACTTGTATTGTTTCTTAATCGAACAACATATAAAAAATTAAAAAAATGAGCTTAAAAGAGTTAGAAATTGGTTTTAACAACATTATAGAAGGTAATAAAGACTGGATGGATTTCGTACAGAAAGACACAACAGGAAGATTTCAACAGTTAGCAAATGGACAAAACCCGGAGATTTTATGGATTGGTTGTGCGGATAGCCGTGTGCCAGCGAATGAATTGACAGGAAGAAAACCGGGCGAAGTGTTTGTACATCGTAATATTGCCAATATGTGTGTGCACTCGGATATGAGTATGTTAGCCGTTTTAGACTATGCTGTAAATGTATTGAAGGTAAAACATATCATTGTAGCTGGACACTATGGTTGTGGTGGAGTTGCTGCTTCTTTGAGTAGTCAGCAATATGGTATTATTGATAACTGGTTATGCCATATCAAGGATGTATACCGCTTGCACGCAGAAGAGATTGATGCGATCGAGGATCAAACTGAAAAGACCAATAAATTGGTGGAACTGAATGTGAAGGAGCAGGTATTGAATCTTTGCAGTACTTCCATTGTGCAGAACTCCTGGAAAAATGGCGCTGATCTAGCGATCCATGGAATGGTGATCAATATCGGTACTGGTCAATTGATTGATTTGGATACTACTTTTACCAGCAATGAATCGCTGGGTAAGGTGTTTAAGTATATGTAGGTTTTTAGATGAGAGATGATAGATGATAGATGATAGACTTTGGCAGTCTATTATCTATTGTCTATTATCTATTGTCTCTATTCAATAAAGGCAGCACGCCGTCATTGCGAGGAACGAAGCAATCTTAACCCATGTCATGGTGAGCGTAGTCTAACCATCTGTTCGTGTACCAATGTACAGATCCTTCGACTACGCTACCAATGACATGTTGTATAACCTATTGTTAATCAGATCAATGTATCTTCTCTAATTTCATATCGAACTCCAGTGCCAACCTGTTCAGGTACTTTTCCTTCTGCTTTTTCAATTGTGTTTCATAGGTCTGCACCCCTTGTTCCACATAGGTAGTCCCCTTTACCATCAGTCGCCAATACTGTGCTGCCAATTTGTTGGCCATGGCCTTAATGGCGATCATAGGCCCTTTTCTGGCCCGAAGCCGTCGTCCGAATTCCCCGATCGCTATTTTCTTGCTCTGTAGGAGTCCCTGTGCAA
>NZ_PEAZ01000061.1:0-33391 GCF_002734245.1 Sphingobacterium sp. 1.A.4 | reverse complement strand
GACCTTAGTACGAGAGGACCGGGTTGGACGGACCGCTGGTGAACCTGTTATGCCGCCAGGTGTACGGCAGGGTAGCTACGTCCGGGATAGATAAGCGCTGAAAGCATCTAAGTGCGAAACTAGCCACGAGATGAGACTTCCTCATAAGGGCCGTCGGAGATGACGACGTTGATAGGCCACAGGTGTAAAGGTTGAGAGACCAAAGCCGAGTGGTACTAATAACCCGAAGCTTTCCAATGCGGATAGTACTGTTGTCCTCTCTCTTTTTTGATCCTTTCTTCCAATAACATGTCAATGCCAGCCGGCATTGACAGTAGTATTTAGTATTTAGTAGTTAGTATTTAGACTGCTGCATGCGTGCTACATACCATGTCAAATATATCAGAACAATATCTCATAAAGATCTTCAGGTGCCTATATCGGCGGTGTCCACCTCTTCCCATTCCGAACAGAGAAGTTAAGCCCGCCAGAGCCGATGGTATTGCCGTAACAGGTGGGAGAGTAGGTCGGCGCCTAATTTTACAAAGGAGCCCCGTTATCGATAGATGACGGGGCTTTCTCTTTTTATGCACCCTACGCGTCATTGCGAGGAACGAAGCAATCTTCCCGCATGTCATGCTGAGCGTAGTCGAAGCATCTACATGTGGCATCCGTACAGATCCTTCGACTGCGCTCAGGATGACAAAGATTCGATCACAGCATTACAAAGGGCGCCGCATATCCAAAGATTGCTTCCTCGTACCTCCTCGCAATGACGGAGGGCGCCATAGGTCTAACTACTAAATACTAACTACTTAATACTAAAAAAAACTCTTTGAGTTTTTGTATCTTTGCAACCAATGGGTACACAACTAGATAACGGGGTTAAACCATATAACCATTATGGGGCTTACCTGAAGGAGAAATATGCGGGGCAGCGGGTTTTTAAGGTCATTGTGGATGGTAATTTTACCTGTCCGAACAGGGATGGCAGTAAAGGCTACGGGGGATGTACCTATTGTAATGTGGATTCTTTTACGCCGGATACGGCTAGGAAGATCCCAAGTATAAAGGAGCAGGTGGAGAATGGGATTGCTCGTGCGCGCAATAGTTATGGTGCCGAGAAATTCATTATCTATTTTCAGCCCAATACCAATACCTATGCGCCGACTCATCTGTTGAAGATGATGTATGATGAAGCCTTGAGCATCTGTCCGGAACATACCCTTGGTTTATCGGTGGGTACAAGACCCGATTGTTTGGATTTTGAGAAGATTGCTCTCTTGGAGAGTTACACCGATAGGTTCGATGTGGATCTGGAGATGGGGATGGAATCCATCTATAATGAAACACTGGAACGCATTAATAGAGGTTGCTCCCACGATGAATTCAATCATGCCATGAAGATGTTGGAGAACACCAATCTAGACCTTTGTGTGCACACCATCTTTGGTTTTCCTTGGGAAACGGAAGAAATGATGTTGAAATATGCGGAGGAGATCAATAAACATCCAAAGATCAAGTTTGTTAAACTGCATCATTTACATATTGTAGAAGGTTCGATCATGGGTGTCAAATATAAACGGGAGCCCTTCGAATTGTTTACCATTGAAGGTTATACCGAATTCCTTGCGAAATTCATTCCTTTATTGAGACCAGATATTATTATCCAACGGATTTTTGGAATAGCTGATAAAGAGCTTTTGATCGCTCCAAATTGGGGATTTCCAAAATCAGGGATACAGACAAAGATCGATAAGGGATTGGAAGAACTGGGTGTGAAACAAGGTTCAGCCTATGTTCCCGAAGCAATTGTTTAAGAACTGTATTACTTATATAAAACATAAAAGAGGGCTGAAATCAATTTCAGCCCTCTTTTATGCTTTAAATGTAACTTAAACTTTTTCCATATTATTTACCTAAAACAAGTTTCCTTAAGTTAGCAGATAGCGATCTATCGCTCCACAATAGACTTCAGATCCGCAGGAGAATAATAGATGGATTTCAAGGTCTTGTCATCGCCTTCACGGAACACCAAATATTTACCATCAATTTCTTTATAATAAGAATCCACTCCTTTTGCTTTGTAGTGTGCTTGGGTTTCGATGGCTTCTTGTTCTGTTGTGCAGGCTTTGCTCATATTGGAACGCTGAACTTCATTGAATAGATCGTTGAATTTATCCTTCAATCCGAATTCCAGGATGGCACCCGACAATACATATTGAATATCGCAAAGGGCATCCGCAATTTCCACCAAATCCTTATCATCGATGGCCTCTTGAAGCTCTTTCAATTCTTCGGCAATCAGGGAAACTCGTAGCTTACACCGAGCTTCTGAAGGGATGGTTGGTTTATCTAGAATAGGATGTTGAAAGGTAGTATGGAACTCAGCAACTGAAGTTAAACATTTTGGGTCTGTCATAATAATTCAAATTTTATTAAAAATACGAAAGATAGCGGAATTTATGAAAAATGAAAGGGCATCAATTCCAGATTATACAATAAAAAAAGGCACTTACGTGCCTTCTTCTATTATTTCATTAAGTGTTTCAACTGTATGATTTCTTTATCATCCAAGTATCTCCAACGTCCGCGAGGAAGATCTTTTTTGGTCAGGTTCGCATAGACCACACGGTCCAATTTAACCACATCATAACCTAAAGATTCGAATATACGACGAACGATACGGTTTTTACCAGAGTGGATCTGAATGCCTACTTCACGTTTGGAAGCACCCATTACATAACTCAGATCATCAGGTTTCACAAAACCATCTTCCAATTCCACACCGAATTGGATCTTATTGAAATCACCTTGTGTAAGGCTCTTGTCCAACTCCACATTGTAGATCTTGCTGATGTTATTTCTTGGGTGGGATAATTTTTCCGCCAGGTTTCCGTCATTGGTCAACAACAGCAATCCTGTGGTATTTCTATCCAAACGCCCAACCGGATAGATTCTTTCCTTGGTCGCTTTGGATACTAATTGCATCACCGTTTTGCGCTCCTGAGGATCATCCGTGGTGGTAATATAGTCCTTTGGTTTATTCAATAACACATAGACCATTTTCTCACGCTTCAAACGCTCATCATTGTATCTGATTTCGTCTTTTGCAGGATCTACCTTGGTGCCTAATTCCGTTACGGCAACACCGTTCACAGAAATTACACCAGCTTCGATCAATTCATCCGCTTTACGGCGTGAACAAATACCTGAATTGGCAATATAACGGTTCAAACGGATCAAGCCATCATCTTCAGGCTCAGCGAATGAACGCTCTTGCGCAGGTTTTCTTGTTCTATAAGTTGTTTTTCTGTCGCCACGATCTTCGCGCTTTCCAGAAAATTTACTGTCTCTGTCAAATTTCTTATACCCACCTTCAGAACGATCTCTTCCTTCTGAACGGTCGAATTTCTTATCCCGGTCGAATTTCTTGAAACCTGAATCTCTTCCTTCGGAACGGTCAAATTTCTTGAATCCTCCTTCCGAACGGTCTCTACCTTCCGAACGGTCAAATTTCTTATCCCGGTCGAATTTCTTGAAACCTGAATCTCTTCCTTCCGAACGATCAAATTTTTTGAATCCTCCTTCAGATTTATCGAACTTCTTGAATCCTCCTTCTGAGCGATCTCTTCCTTCGGAACGATCAAATTTCTTATCGCGGTCGAATTTCTTGAAACCTGAATCTCTACCTTCAGATTTATCAAATTTCTTAAATCCTCCTTCCGAACGATCGAATTTCTTGAATCCTCCATCACGGTTATCGGAGCGGCCAAATTTTTGGTCTCTATCGTTGTTACGGAAATTGTCGGATGAATTACGGTTGGAATCTCTTTTTGCGTTAAAAGAACCTTTATCGGATCTTTTACGGTCTCCAAAGCTTTCTGAGTTGCTTCTGTTTTTTCTGGACTTGTCGTCTCGACTGTTCCTGTTGCTACTAAATGGCATAATTTTCAAAAAAAATTGAGCTACAAAGATAGCTATATTAATTGATATTAATTGATTTTACTCTTTTTTATTTGTAAATGTTTCAATGTCCCTTATAAGGTGTGTTAGAGGCTTTTTAAACGGTTAAAAACTGTTAAAACTCATAACTATTTGGTAGATAACAAAATATGTCTTACCTTTGGAGCTTGATTTTCACCAAGCTGTCTTTTGATCGGTATTTTACGCGTGGATAGGATAGCAGTAAGGGATTGAATGATAAAAAAAAGAGTATTATGTTGTAGTGCACTTTTGACTGTAATGTTGTTGTCAAAACTGTACTCAAACCCACAGCCAGACATGGTTTCGGACCCTTTTAGAAAGGCGTTAAACCATTCAATGAAAACCAATGTAGCAACAACGTTGGCTGAATTGAAAAAGAATGAAAAGGATGATTTTTATTCGAGCATCTCATTCGCGAATGAAGAGATTCCATTGGAACAAGAAAGCGTTAAGCGTAAATTGGACAAGTACCTGCGCAAGTTTTCTTATTTAGAGCGATCATCGCATCAGATTCATCGCAAGGCGGACCAACTCCTACCTCGGATCGCCAAAATCCTCAAAAGCTATGGTATTCCCGACGATTTCAAATACATTGCGGTAGTTGAAAGTAGTCTGAATCCTGGAACTACATCGCATAAAGGCGCAGGTGGTTATTGGCAATTCATGCCAGCTACTGCAAGGCTTTATGGATTACGTGTCAACGGCAAAGTGGATGATCGTTTAGACCTAACCAAATCTACCCACGCAGCAGCACGGTACCTGAAATCACTTTATAGTGAGTTTGGTGACTGGACCCTAGTAGCTGCAGCCTACAACGTGGGCGGTGGAAGCCTTCGCGGTTCTTTAAAAAGACAACGCAAGGACAACTATTACGACCTAAAATTAAATGCCGAAACAGCCGCTTATGTCTACAAAATCATCTCCATGAAGACGGTTTTGGAAAAAGGCTAAGCCCTCAAGAAGAACAATCTTATTTATTATATATGCAAGGAAACCCAAAAGGTTTCCTTTTTCTATTTATTCCTTTCTGAAAAGTAAACAAATTTTACCCTGTCATAGGAATGTCACGCAAATCTTCTGTCATGTTGGTAAATTTAAAAAGTGTTTATTAAATTTATTAGTGATTGCGTAGCACATCTAACCAATGAAAACGGAAAAATAACCTGCCTATGGCCTATCTGAGCGCATAACTTAAAAAAGTGATTCATATCATTATTTCTTGCTTCCTATTATCATTAGAATGTCATCGTGATACTGCTACTTTTGAACAAGTTAACTTAATATAAAGAATAATGCAGGTAGAGCAATTTAATTATGACAACAAGATTGTCAGAGATTTTGGAATCGCGACTGTAATCTGGGGAATCATCGGTATGACGGTCGGCCTAATCGCTGCATGTCAGCTGGTATGGCCGGAAGTCAACTTCGGGTTGCAGTTTACAACATTTGGTCGGATTAGACCATTGCACACCAATGCTGTGATTTTTGCGTTTGTGGGAAATGCAATCTTCATGGGAGCTTATTACTCCATGCAACGGGTGCTAAAAGCTAGGATGTTTAGCGATATGCTAAGTAAAATCCATTTCTGGGGATGGCAATTAATCATTGTAGCCTCCGCAATTACCCTTCCTCTAGGTCTGACCACTTCGCATGAATATGCGGAAATGGAATGGCCGATCGATTTAGCCATTACCATTATCTGGGTGGTTTTTGGTGTTAACATGTTCGGTACTATTATTAAACGTAGAGAACGTCATATGTATGTAGCCGTTTGGTTCTACATTGCCACGTTTGTAACCGTTGCTGTACTGCATATTGTTAACTCTGTACAGTTGCCAATTTCGATGTGGAAGAGTTATTACGTTTATGCAGGTGTTCAGGATGCCTTGGTGCAGTGGTGGTATGGCCACAATGCGGTTGCATTCTTCTTGACTACCCCATTCTTAGGGATGATGTACTATTTCTTACCTAAGATGGCTAACCGTCCTGTTTATTCTTATAAATTAAGTATCCTTCACTTTTGGTCGTTAATCTTTATCTATATCTGGGCAGGTCCTCACCACTTGTTGTATACCTCGCTACCGAGCTGGGTACAATCTTTAGGTGTGGTGTTCTCGATCATGTTGATCGCCCCAAGTTGGGGAGGTATGATCAATGGTCTATTGACCCTTCGTGGAGCATGGGATAAAGTTCGTACAGAACCTACATTGAAATTCATGGTAGTCGCATTGACCTGTTATGGTATGGCTACTTTTGAAGGACCGATGCTATCCCTAAAACAAGTAAATGCGATTGCGCACTTTACTGACTGGATCGTTGCCCACGTTCACGTAGGTGCTCTAGGTTGGAACGGATTCATGACCTTCGCCATCTTATATTGGTTGATCCCTAGAATCTATAGAACTCAACTATATTCTAAGAAATTGGCGAATACCCATTTCTGGATCGGTACATTAGGTATTCTTTTCTACGCTATCCCGATGTATTGGGCAGCTGTTGTACAAGGTTTGATGTGGAAGGACTTTACACCAGAAGGTGTATTGAAATATCCTAACTTCTTGGCAACTACCTTAGAGATTCTTCCAATGCACATGATGCGTGCGGTAGGTGGTTTATTGTACTTATCTGGAGTAATTCTGATGACCTACAACTTGGTGAAAACCATTAAAACAGGATCGCTATTGGCTGATGAGCCTGCTGAAGCACCAGCTCTAGAACCAGTAGTGGTTACAGAAAGAGCACAACACCGTCGTTTAGAGCGTAAGCCGCTTTTATTCATGGTGCTATCCTTGATCGCTATCTTGATTGGTGGTTTGGTAGAGATGATCCCAACTTTTACGGTCAGCAGTAATATTCCGAAGATCGAATCGGTTAAACCTTATACCGCCCTGGAATTGACAGGAAGGGACCTGTATATCCGTGAGGGATGTGTTAACTGTCACTCACAAACTATCCGCCCATTCCGTTCGGAGACCGCTCGTTACGGCGAGTATTCCAAAGCAGGGGAGTTCATTTACGATATGCCATTCCTTTGGGGATCGAAACGTACTGGACCAGATTTGCACCGTATCGGTGGTAAGTATCCACATAAATGGCATTATGACCATATGTTGGATCCGACCATCACATCACCAGGAAGTATCATGCCTCCATACCCATGGTTGATCGATCAGGAGATCAGTTATAAATACTTAACTGCGAAAATGAAAGCCATGAGAAATCTAGGTGTTCCGTATAGTGATGACGAGGTGATCAACGCTGTTGAACATGCGCAGGCACAGGCAGCAGCCATTACGAAAGACCTTGCAGCCAACCAGGTTCAAGTAGAACCTACGAAGGAAATTGTAGCCATGATCGCTTACCTACAACGTTTAGGTACGGATATTAAAGCTGCTCCAGCGAAAAAAGAGGAAGCAGCAGCATCAAATGGTTCTAATTAATGACTATCTAAAAAATTAAAAGCTATGTGGAAGCAAATTACTGACTTACATGGGGACGAGATTTATATGATAATCTCCTTGTTGATCTTCTTAACATTCTTCATTGCGGTTTCGATCATGTTGATCCGGATGAAAAAGAGCTTTGTTGATTACATGAAAGAACTACCGTTTGAGGAGTCTGAAAATGAATTGAAGAACTTACCTGAATCGAAATAATTATGAATTTTATAGTATTATTGGCAGACGCGGCACCCTCAACTGATATGACATTGGGGACCGGGAATATGTACAACGATATCTTTTACTTGGTTGTGTTCCTGGTGTTGTTAGCTGTTTTGATAGCGGCCATCGCCATCAATCGTGCCTTACGTTCCATGCTAAAGGTGACTATGCCGGAGGTGGTAAAAGAGGAAACTCGTTTAGCAGCGGAGAGAAAGGCAGCACGCAAGAATTACTGGCGTGGCGCGTGGAACTATTTCATGGGGCTAAAACCTATGGAGCAAGAAAAAGAATTGGTTATCGATCATGAATACGATGGTATCCAAGAATTGAACAACCCCATCCCGGTATGGTTTAACGCCTTGTTCTATTCCACCTGTTTATTCGCGGTGGTCTATCTATTGATCTACCAGGTCTTTGGTATCGGTTTGAACCAGGATCAGGAGTATGAGCAGGAAATGGCAAAAGCAGAAACGGAGAAACAGGCGTTCCTTGCGCAATCAGCCAATCTTTTTGATGAGAATTCCATCACCATCGATGAAACAGGGATGTTGGCAGCCAATGGTAAAGCGATCTTTGCCACCAACTGTGTAGCCTGTCATGGTGGAGCGGGTGAAGGCGGAATCGGTCCTAACTTAGCCGACCGTTTCTGGATCCACGGTGGGGAGATCAAGGACATCTTTAAGACCGTAAAATACGGTGTGCCTGATAAGGGTATGGTGCCTTGGGAGCAAACATTGACTCCAGCACAGATTGCAGAGGTAAGTAATTACATCATAACTTTAAGGGATACCAAACCTGCCAATCCAAAAGGAGCGGAAGGTCCTGAGGTGGTGAAGTATGAAAGTGAAGGAGGGTCTGCTTCCTCAGAAGCAGCAGCGACTGATAGCACAGCCACTGCAAATTAATCAAGCAAATTTGTATCAATAATATCATGGGAATAGTAGTAAGTGAAGCCGGAAAACCAAATCAACCTGAAAAATCGAAAAGACAATGGATCTACGCCAAAAAGCCTGGCGGTAAGCTCTATAACTATCGACAGGTGGTCGGTTATGGCTTACTACTATTCTTTTTCTTGGGACCCATCATTAAAATAAATGGAAATCCTTTCTTGATGTTCAACATCGTAGAAAGGAAATTCTCCATATTTGGGAACCTATTCTATCCACAGGATTTCCATATCTTCCTTTTTGGAATGCTCATCGTGATGGTGTGTATCGTGCTGTTCACCGCCGTGTATGGCCGAGTCTGGTGTGGTTGGACTTGTCCGCAGACCATTTTTATGGAACTGATCTTCCGACGGATTGAATACCTTATCGAAGGAGACTGGACACAACAAAAGAAATTGAATGAAGGACCGGATACCGATGCGAAAGCCTGGAAGAAAGTGCTCAAACACAGTATCTTTCTGCTGATATCCTTTGCCATTTCCAATCTGTTTCTCGCCTACATTATCGGCGCAGATGCTTTACTCAAAATAGCAACCGATCCTATCGATCAACATATTGTAGGGTTCCTATCCATCCTTGTCTTTACCTTGGTCTTTTACTTTGTGTTTGCCTTTGTTAGGGAAATCGTCTGTACCCGAATTTGTCCTTATGGAAGATTACAGGGTGTATTATTGGATGATAATTCGGTAACTGTAGCCTACAATACGGCAAGGGGAGAACCCAGAGGAAAAATCAAAAAAGGGGATGATACCCCGAAAGGCGATTGTATAGATTGCCATTTGTGTGTACATGTTTGTCCTACGGGGATTGACATCCGCAAAGGCCCTCAATTGGAATGTGTTTCTTGTACGGCATGTATCGATGCCTGTGATGCTGTAATGGATAAGATCGATAAACCTAGAAGGTTGATCGGATTTTATACCCTGGCACAAGCCGAAGGAAAGGAAAGCATAGCAGAAAGCAAAAAGAAAAACACCCGTACTTGGGTCTATACTTTGATTTTGCTGGTATTAATGGGTATCTTCGGGTTTATGATTTTCAGCCGTTCGGATGTGGATGGTAGGCTTCTGCGCGCAAAGGGTAGTACCTATCAATTAAAGGACGATGGAACAGTATCTAACCTGTATACCTTAGAAGTATTGAACAAGACGAGTAAGGATATTGATTTCGAGCTGGTAAGTCCTGATCCTGGTGTAAGGATCCAGATCGTGAATCCTATTTCGCATTTGGCGAAAGAAGGAAGCGCAAAATTAAGTCTTTTCCTGATCAGGGATCAGAAAGATATCAAGACGTATAAATCTTATATTAAAGTGGATATTAAAGCAGGAGATAAGGTGATAGACCAAATGGAAACCACCTTTATTGCTCCGCCTAAAAAATAAATAAAATGAACTGGGGTTATAAAATAGTTTTTGGATTAGGGGCCTTTATGCTTTTCATAGTTGGCGCCGGTGTGTATATGGTCAGTAATGATTCCGATTCGTTGGTAGATCCTGATTATTATGAAAAGGGATTAAATTATGATGATACCTATCATAAAAAAGAAAACCTGCTGAATCACGAGGCGAAGCCTAACTTGCAGGTGACGAAGGATACTTTGACCATCACGTTTGTGGCAGCAGGGAATAAAGGTAATTTAAATTTCAAGCGACCGGATAATGGAAAGCTTGATAAAACCCTTCCTTTTGCTACCCAGACCAACCAGTTCAAATTGCCTTTGTCGAGTTTTGAGAAAGGGAATTGGAATGTAGAGATCGATTGGAAGAATGGTGACCTGGATTACCTTTCTGACCAGGCACTTTTTATACAGTAACAAGATGACCTATCACTATCTAGCGTTTTTTATGGGGCTGCTTGGTAGTATCCATTGTGCCGTCATGTGCGGGCCATTATTATTGGCTGTTCAGGCTGGGCAACAGGTTTCCTGGAAAACTACCTTCAACAAGCTTCTGTACCAATTTGGTCGAATATTTACCTATGGGTTACTGGGTTTGTTCTTGGGGCTGATCGGGAATGTGGCAGCTGTTCAAGGATGGCAACAGGTCTTTAGTTTGGTCACTGGTCTGATCTTGTTCGGCATTGGTCTGTTTTATATGTTCGGAAAATCATCGAGTCAATTGGCGGCTTTCCAAACAAAAGCTATTCAGCCTTTTGCCAAATTCATGGGCAAATGGTTGTATCGTCCCGGTGGGAGTTTTGTTGCCGGCGTACTAAATGGCGTACTGCCCTGTGGGATGGTCTATATGGCCTTGGCATCCGCCGTAAATGCCGATTCCATGCTCAATAGTTTTCTTTTTATGATCCTGTTCGGCTTAGGTACTTTGCCGCTTCTTTTACTATTTTCCTTTGCCGGTAATTTCCCAAGACGAATTTTTAAGAAGGGATTTAGTTCCGTACTGCCTGTGCTTTTTCTACTGATGGGGATGTGGTTTATCCTTCGTGGTGCCAACTTGGATATCCCTTATCTAAGTCCGTTATTACATGTGGATGGTGCGCTGAATTGCGTCATGTAAAAAATCTGTTTTCTTCCTAAACATTTTCTTTAGTATCTTGTCTTTCATAGACCAATATGAAGGAACATTTAGACACCGCTATATTATTTTTGGAGCAATGGGGATGGATCCCTATGCTGATCGTTTATATAGGTGTAACCATTACCATTCTGATCGAAAATCGCAATCCCACCAAGACCATTTCTTGGGTGATGGTGATCGTGTTTATTCCCTTTGTGGGCTTGATCCTGTATTACCTTTTTGGACAGAAGTTTTCCAAGGTAAAGAAGATGAAGCGGATCAACCAGGAACAGACCCTACGCCTCAAAAAAGAATTCCAGCGTTTGGAACCATTGATGCTTTGGTCGATCCGTAATATCCATGATAAAATAGGTGATCTGTCCCGGGTCTTTTCTTATTTGAAAAACGAAAAGCTCTCGACTCCGACTTTGAACAATGAATTGAAATTATTGGTCAACGGAGAGCAGAAATTCCCGCTGTTCCTCCAATCATTGGAAGAGGCTAAGCATTCCATTCATATGGAATATTATATTTTCGATGTGGATAATATCGGAATGCAGGTATTGGATCTTCTGGAGAAAAAGGCTGCCGAAGGGGTGAAGGTCCGACTGATCGTGGATAGTTTTGGTTCGCCGAAACTGGTGCGGTACATGCGGAAAAAGAAAGATTCCATGATTGAATTTCAACCTTTCCTGCCTGTTACTTTTACTTCCCT
Source organism: Sphingobacterium sp. 1.A.4 (assembly GCF_002734245.1). Lineage (NCBI taxonomy): Bacteria > Pseudomonadati > Bacteroidota > Sphingobacteriia > Sphingobacteriales > Sphingobacteriaceae > Sphingobacterium > Sphingobacterium sp. 1.A.4. The sequence continues at coordinate 21,588 of NZ_PEAZ01000061.1, read as the reverse complement.
GGCGAACAGTAATTACCGGAACCACCGGAAAATTGCGGTGATAGATGGGTATACGGCCTATATAGGGGGTATCAATATTTCCGATCGTTATATTAACCCGAATGAATTTGGGCTCTATTGGCGGGATACCTCTGTAAGGATAAAAGGAAATGCTGCAGCTATGTTCCAGATCAGTTTCTGGAATTCCTGGAACCAGACTGAAGGGGAATCCTTCAACTTGGAAGATGGCTATTTCAAGGATACCGCTACGGTATCCGAAGAATTAAGTGCGGTTGCACTGGCGTCGAGTGATCCTGGATCTATCGGGCCATTCAACATGGAAGCATTGCTGATCAGTATTGGGGAGGCAAGTGAGCGAATCCAACTCTGTACGCCCTATTATATTCCGACGGAAGAACTGGCAACCGCCCTTAAAACCGCCGCCGCAGCTGGTGTGGAGGTAGAATTGATGATTCCGGAGATGGGTGACTCCTGGATTGTTCAGCATGCCTGTTACTCCTTCATCAAACCATTATTGGAACGAGGAGTCAAGGTTTATTTTTATAGCAAAGGATTTTTACATGCCAAGACGGCTATCATCGATGGTAAAATCGCATATGTTGGAACGGTCAATCTCGATTTCCGAAGTTTCTATATCAATTATGAGGTAGCTGCCGTGATCTCCAATAAAGAATTCTGCAAGGAGATGGAGGAACAGTTTGCCATCGATAAATCAAATTCTGTATTGATCACCGCTAGAGATTGGAAGAAAAGAAAGGCATGGAAACGGGGCATCGATTCCTTATGTCGTCTTTTTGCGCCCCTGCTCTAGGGAAAAGCTGTTAAAAATCCTTAACAGCCATCCGTCTTCCCCAAAAAATCGATATATTTAGCTTTTTGAAAACGAATTTTAGATGAGTAGACTTAACCGAATATTATTCGCTCTTATTGCTTTTATTGCCAGCCTGCCACAGGTAAATGCTCAAGTAAAACCTGCAATCCCTATTAATACAGCGGTAGAAAACGTTCAAAAGTATTTTTCTGTATATCCTGTAGAAAAGGTGCATCTCCATTTTGATAAACCTTATTATGCCGTGGGGGACACCCTTTGGTTCAAAACCTATCTGAATACCAATCTTTTTAATTATGCCTCCAGTAAAGTAGCTTATGTGGAAGTGATCAACGGGCGAGATTCCTTGATCCAAACCATGCGTATCCCATTGAAAAATGGAGGTGGATTTGGTCAGTTGGTACTGGATCCACAGTTCTATGCGCAGGATAATTATAGGTTTCGTGCTTACACCAAATGGATGATGAATTTTGACCTGGATTATTATTTCAATAAGGTTTTAACCGTTGGTGATGCCATCAATAAGAAATTGGGTGCTCAAGTGAGTTTCGCGCCAGATGGAAGTCGCACAAAAACGACTATGCAGTTCCGGTCGAAAGATGGGAAATTGTTGGCTAAAAGAAAATTGACCTGGGAAGCTAATGATGGTTGGGATGCTTTTGATAAAGGAAAAGCAGAGACGGATGAGATGGGACGTGTGGTCTTGAATCTATCCAATAAAGAAAGGGAGAAATTCAAAAAAGGAAGGATTGTCGTGAAGTTGGAAGATGGAGAGACCTTGGTTGGAAATTATCCTTTGGCAAATGCCCTTTGGGATGCGGATGTTCAGTTTTTTCCGGAAGGTGGTGACCTGATTGCCGGCCTAAGCAAAAAAGTAGCCTTTAAAGCGGTAGAGTCTTCTGGTAAAGGAGCGAAGGTAAAGGGTAAGATTATTGATAGTAAAAAGAAAGAAGTAGCTACTTTTGCTGATTTGGGAATGGGTATGGGTTCATTTTCCATGGTTCCCCAGCCAGGAGAAACCTATAAGGCCGTGGTAAGTTTCGAAAATGGAACCGAAAAGACATTTGACTTGCCAGCTGTGGTTGAAAATAAACTCAATGTGATCTATGTTTCCCAGGATGCAGAGTCTATAAATATTGGTTTGGTGACCAATGAAACTTATTTCAAGCAGATAGAAGGGAGACCATATTATATTTTTGGACAATTGAATGGACATTTGGTCTATGCCGCACAGGTATCCATCAAAAATTCTGCAGTTTCCATTAAAGTTCCTTTGAGTGAATTACCGAATGGAATCGTTCAATTGACCTTAATCTCTCCGGATGGACAACCGCTATCGGAACGATTGGTCTATGTTCAGCCTCAGCAATTAATAGACATCAAAATTTCCACGGATAAACCAAGCTATGCGAAGAAAGACTTGGTAAAACTAAAACTGAACCTGAATAATTACTTGGATAGTATACCTGCCACTTATTCTGTTTCGGTCATTGATGAAACTAAAGTTCCTTTTAACGATGATGAAGAAAGGGGCATTGTAAGTAATATGCTCGTGAATTCGGACCTAAAGGGCTATGTGGAGAAACCGAATTATTATTTCAATCCGAAGAACGAGAATCGCTTGGAGGCACTGGATGCCTTGATGATGACCCAGGGTTTCCGAAGATTTGATTATAAGGACCTGATCCAAGGAAAACTCCCAACCGTACGTTATATGCCAGAGGAAGGGATCGTGATTTCGGGAACTTTAAGAGATAATACTGGGAAGTTGCAGAACAATGCCGGATTGTTGTTGACCATACCTGGTGCTGCGATCAAGCGTGATGCTTATACGGATCCACAAGGTCGTTTTATATTTGATAAGTTGGTGTTCAATGATTCGTTGAAGGCTACGGTAAATGCAAGAAGTAATCCTAATTATAGAAGTTTGGTGATCAATATGGACCCTACGGAGTTTCCGAGGATTGATGATACGAATGCTTATAAAAGTGCAGCGATCTACAATATCGATGAGAATCTTTCGGCTTACCTGGACAATAGCAAAAAGGAATTCCGGACTTCCACGTTGATCGAGGAGGTTGTCGTGACCCAAAAAGTTGAAAGCAAACAGACGAGTAAGGATTTCTCGGCGCTCTCTGGGCTTTCGATGCCGGAACACCGTATTGATGGTAGCCGATTGAACGGCTGTAATGTATTGACGATGTGTTTGAATACAATATTAACAGGGATTACCTATGATTCCAATACCTTGAAATATTATATTACGAGAAATTATAATCAGGGGAGCAGGGTGCCGGTTCAATTCTTTTTGAATGGTATGCCGATCGATGAAAACTCCTTGAATTCCATTCAGATTCCGGATATTGAAGGAATTGAGATCTTTTTGAGGGATGATCTGGGGACTGTAAGGAATGTTTACCAGAATGATGGGGTGGTATCAATTATCACCAAAAAAGAAAAGAAACAACCTCGGATGACGATGGCACAGATTGAGGCGATGTTGCCGAAATCAAATGTGATCGATTTTAATCCATTGGGTTATGTGAAGACCAGGAAATTCTATGTTCCGAAATATAGTACTGCGGAAAGTAAAGCCACAAGCGATTATCGGACTACGGTGTATTGGAATCCGGATGTGAATGTGGTTAAGAATGGAGAGGTAAATCTGGAGTTTTATAATGCCGATGGTGTTGGGAAGTATAAGGTGGTGGTTGAAGGTAATGATTTGGGAGGCAATGTGGGTAGGCAGGTTTATTATTATGATGTGAAGTAGCGTCATTGCGAGGAGGTACGTCATTGCGAGGAGGTACGACGAAGCAATCTTTGAACTTTGTCATCCTGAGCTGCATCGAAGGATCTGTACGTTTTTGTACGAACAGATGGTTCGACTAAGCTCACCATGACATATCGAAAGATTGCTTCGTTCCTCGCAATGACGAGAGAGTTTACTATAGCAGCACCCCTTTACTGCACCGGCTCATTATGTTTCTTAACAACTTCCCGTTTTCCAGTCTCTGGGTCGATTTCCAACTCAGTCTGCTTAACCAAAACAGCAAAGGAAGAAGGCTGTATTCCTTTACCATATTTCACTGCATACTCCTTCGTAAACTCAGCGCCAAAATAAAGAATCGCTGCTGAGTAATAAACCCACGCCAAGAGGATAATAATAGATCCAGCGGCTCCAAATGAGCTTGCAGTCACATTCTTCGAAAGGTATAACGAGATCAAGAACTTTCCTAACATAAATAGGAGAGCCGTAAATAAAGCTCCACCCAAAATATCCTTAAACCTAACCTTCGCATCTGGAAGGAAAGCATAGATGATCCCAAAAAGAGAGGTGATCACCAGAAAGGTAATTCCCGTATTCACCCAATCAATCAACGCAATATCCCAATTCCCCATAAACTGATTAAAATAATCCGTCATAATTCCTATAACCGAAGAAATAATCAGGGAGGCCATCAATAAAAACACCAGACCGATGATCATGGAAAAGGAGATCAATCTATTAATAATAATCTTCAGCCAGCCTTTTTTAGGTTTCGGCTTCACCTTCCAGATGTTGTTGATGGAGTTTTGGATATCCACGAAAATAGTGGTGGAAGTAAACATCAAGGTTGCTGTACCGATGATGATCCCAATATTGGACTTGCTATCCAAAGAAAGATTATGTACGGTAGATTCGAGCAGGGTAGCGATTTCTTTACCGAAAATATCATTCAGTTCCTGCAATACCTGTTCGCGCGCGCCTTCACTGCCATCCAATGCACTGCCGTAAAAAAATCCCAAAGTCCAAGTGAGGATAAGGAGGAGGGGACCAATGGAAAAAACCGTATAATAAGCCAAGGATGCGCTCATTTTCATACAATTGTCTTCTGCGAACGCATTTCCTGCATTCATTAATAAACCCCAAAATTCCTTGATCTTGGTCCAGATCGTGTTTAACATTATTCCGAGTAGATTTGCTTGATGTTTTCTTCGTTTCGTTGGGTGATCACTTTACGCTTAAGACTCAATTTTGGTGTTAGCTCACCACCATCGATCGTCCATTCTTTAGACAGTAAAATGAATTTTTTTACCTGTTCCCACTTTCCAAAGTTAGCCATTGATAAGGATATTATCTGTTCATATTTCGATAATACTTCAGGCTGCTTGATGGCTTCCTCTTTGGAATTATAAGGAATGCCTTTATGTTTACAGTATTTTTCCAATTCCTCAAATGCCGGAACGATCAATGCCGAAGGGAATCGCTGATTCTCTCCAACCACCATCACCTGTGCAATAAGCGTGGATTCCATCAATTTATTTTCAATGACCTGAGGGGCCACATATTTACCACCCGCAGTCTTGAACATTTCTTTTTTGCGATCGGTAATCCGTAAAAACCCATCCGGAGTCAGCTCACCGATATCGCCGGTATGGAAGAATCCTTCTTCGTCGATGGCTTCTTTGGTGGCCTCATCGTTTTTATAATAGCCGATGGTAATACTTGGACCTTTCACCAGGATTTCGCCATCCTGGGCGATCTTCACTTCTAGGTTTTTCAACACACGGCCTACTGTTCCAAATTTTACATCTTCATCTTTCCAGGAATTTACGGCAATCACTGGCGAAGTCTCGGTCAAACCATAACCTTCCAATACTTTGATTCCAGCTGCCCAGAATACGCGTGCCAACCTTTCCTGAAGCGCGGCACCACCTGAGATGATCAATTTGATATTTCCACCTAATGCTTCCTTCCATTTACTGAAGATCAACTTGCGCGCTATACCCAATTGGAAATTATAGAAGGCAGAGTTTTTCTGCGGCTCTTGATAGCGAAGACCCAAGTTCAATGCCCAGAAGAACAAAGATTTTTTGATTCCGGTTAAGTTCTTTCCTTTCTCCACCACCTTGTCGTATACTTTTTCAAGTACCCTTGGCACCGTAGTGAATAAATCAGGTTTTACCTCATTGATGTCCACAACGATATTGTCCAAGTTTTCGGCATAATAGATCTGAACACCTTTTGAAAAATACATGTACACCACCATTCTTTCGAAAATATGGCATAAAGGAAGAAAACTTAACGCTTTTTTATATTCATCTGTTACTAAGTGATTACAGGCTTCTACATTGCTGATGATGTTTTTATGGGATAGAAATACTCCTTTCGGCTTTCCAGTGGTACCGGAGGTGTAAATGAGCGTTAATAGATCATCCAATCCTACAGCCTCCCGATAAGGGGTCAGGTCTGTATTCTGTTGCTTACCCAGTTCAAGCACCTCTTTATAGGATTTTCTTCCTTGAATATCATCAAAGGTGAAAGATTCCAATTCCAGGTTGTTTTCCTTTAAGGCATTATCCGCTTTCACAGATAGTTCCTCATTACTCACAAAAAGAAGTTTTACTTCGGCGTCATTTAAAATGTAAACTAGATCTTGATTGGAAAGGGTAGGATAGAGGGGGACAGTAGCAGCACCAATTTGATTACAGGCAAAATCGATGAAATTCCATTCGGGTCGATTCCCGGACATAATCGCTATCCGATCACCCTTTTGGATGCCTTTTGCAAGTAATCCTTTACTTAAACTTTCTACGATTTCTACAAATTCATCGGTTGAATAGGTTTTCCAAGAACTTCCTGCGCGCCCAGCAACCATGATTTCTTTGCTGTACTTATTCTTATAATTAATGACCAGGTCATACAGTTTATTCAATTTGCTCATGTTGTCTCCTCCTAAATAATAATTCCTTAATTGGTTATTGATACTATAGGTAGACTAATATATAATTTTTTAGGTAAAAACTATGCGTGCAGAATAAATTTTTGACTGAAAATATACAAAAAGCGCGTTTTTTCCGTTAGAAAATTAATGTTACTTTTGAATTAAATTAGATGTTATAATGAATAGAATTTTACAAATCACTTTTATTTCTGTTATTATTTTTTTAGGGTTTTCAACGGCTGCACAAGCCCAATTGACGACACAACATGCTATCGGAGCGCGATTCGGATCGGCCACTGGTATTACCTATCGATATACTCTTAGCCCGGATAGGGCCATTGAAGGGATCATGAGTGTTCAAAGTAACTCTAAATCAAGTAGATTCCGTTTGGTAGGATTGTATCAATACCATAAACCATTGATCGATGACCTTTCCTGGTTCTGGGGATTTGGTGGTAGTGTTGGTTCTTATACTGGTAAGGCGTATACTGATGCGAATGGAAAAAGATTTGATAAGTATTCAGAACTGGCGTTGAGTATTGATGGAATTGCAGGTTTGGAATATAAGATTCCTTCAGCGCCTATCGCGATTACGTTGGATGCAAAACCTTATTTTGATTTCTTGCAGGAAAGTGGATTTAGGATTGTGGATGGATTGGGATTTTCGGTGAGATATACTTTTTAGGTTTTAATTGCGTCATTGCGAGGAACTGCGTCATTGCGAGGAGGTACGACGAAGCAATCTTTGGACTTTGTCATGTGTGAACTTTGTCATCCTGAGCGTAGTCGAAGGATCTGTACGGTTACTTACGAACAGATGCTTCGACTACGCTCAGCATGACATGCGGAAGTCAGCATGACATGCGGGAAGATTGCTTCTTTCCTCGCAATGACGGTTTTCTTACCCCAAACTCAACCAAACATCCCCTAATCTTCTTTCTTCCTCGCTAGCTTCCGGGTTTCTTTCAATATAATACGACACTTTTTCACTTGCCTTCAATTTAACAGGAATCTCCATCATCAAACCATCCCTCGCCACCAAAATAACCACCTCATCCCCAACCTGGCTATAAGTCATTGCTTGATCCAATTCCCGACCCTGCTGATCCAAACGATTTCCATTAACCGCAATAATCTCATCATCCACATTCAAACCATACTCCCAAGCACTAGAATTCCGATCAACAGCTTTAATGGTTGTCCTGCCATCCGAATGGGAAACCTTAATTCCCAAACTACTGGTCTGATTCAATTTATTTTGATCAATAAACTGATAACCTACCTTATTGAAATAAGCATTATAATCCAATTCGGTAATCTCATACACCGCCTTAAAGATCTCTTTCAACGAAACCCCTGTAACCTCTTCTGCCAAAGCCTGAAATTCCTTCTCCTCTATCCCTCGGTTCTCCATCAAATAAAACCGCTCATAAGCGGCACGCATTACATCATCCAAACACTTCTCACCATTGGTTCCAACAATAATACTAATGTCTATCATACAGGCCAACATTGCTCCTTTATTATAATAGGAAATACTTACATTCGGCGAGTTCTCATCCGGACGATATTGCTTTATCCAAGTATCAAAACTAGATAAACCGACAGATTGCAATAAATGACCAGGTCTATTCAACACCAAATTAAATTCCGAAACCAGTTCATTCAAATATTCCACCTCATTCCTAAATCCACATCTTCTTGTAATCAGGTTATCGTAATAAGCCGTAAATCCCTCAAAGATCCACAATAATGGCGTATAGTTTTCCTGTTCATAATCAAAAGGGCCCAAGTTCTTCGGACGCAACCTTTTCACATTCCACAGATGGAAATATTCATGTGCTACTAGGCTCAGGAAATTATTATAACCAATATTGGTAATATAGGCATTACGAGAAGCTGCTAGAACCGTCGAATTCAAATGTTCCAAACCACCATGTGCGCTTTGGTAGTTATGCGTGATAAATACATAGCGATCATTCGGGTTAGAACCCCAGATACGGGTCTCTTCAGCAACAATCTTTTGAATATCCAGCGTCAATTGGTCTTTATTGTAATTTCCTTGTCCCACCATCGCAAATTCATGCGGTATTCCTGCTGCCTGGAAATGCCAAATATCCTGGTTTCCAATCTCCAAAGGAGAATCATAAAGGATATCAAAATCCTCAGCATAATAGACTAATTCACCAACCTCGGTTTGTGCCAAACCGGTAGATACATAGGACCACTGAGGTGGTAATATCACTTGTACGGTGGAGGCATGGCTCAATTGACCATCCACGTAAAGAAAAGTTCCGGCAGGACTGATAAAGGCGTGGCTATCATCCACAAAATTGGTCCGCACCGATCTTTCAAAGGAATAAACCCGGTAGGAACACGCAAAATCATGCCCATTGGTATAAACGCGCCATGTGTTCTTGGAGATTTTACTGACCAATAGCTTTTCACCATCCTTACTCAAGGCAGTTACCTGTTCAACATTCTTGGAGAATTCTCGGATCAGGTAGGAGCCAGGAGTCCATACCGGCATTTTAAGGTCGATATAAGGCTGGCTAAAGCCTTCGATGAACATGCTTACCTCCACATAATGCGCCTGTGGTTCGATAAAAGAAAGTTGAAAGTGTATGCTGCTTGTATTCATGGTAAATTATTAAACGTAAAAAGGGAAGCTTAGTTTGACTTCCCTTATTTTCTTTTATATACCTCAAAGGTATAATCAAATTGATGTTTCTCGTCTTTTTGATGAGCATCCGAACTGATCAATTCCCAATCCTGTTCAGGTAATTCCGGGAAGAAAGCATCGGCATCTTTTATATCGGTATGTACGCGAGTAAGCAGAACCTTATCTGCTATCCCCAAAGTCTGTTTATAGATCTGTGCACCACCGATGATAAATATCTCATTTTCATCCCTGCAATAGGTCAAAACCTCCGGAATGCTATTGGCCACATCAACATCCTCATGAATGCTTGTTGCGGTTCTGGATACGACGATGTTCCTTCTACCGGGCAAGGGTTTACCGATTGATTCAAAGGTATTCCTGCCCATCACGATGGAATGGTCCATCGTTTTTTCCTTGAAATATTTGAAATCATTTGGAAGATGCCAAGGCATCTGATTACCTTTTCCAATGGCATTGTTTTCTGCGGCAGCGACGATTAAAGTAACTGTTGGTTGGCTAGAAATCATGAATTTTATGTTTGTTAAACCGCTACTGGAGCTTTAATATGTGGATGACTTTCGTAATTAACCAGTTCAAAATCCTCAAATTTGAAGTCGAATATATCCTTTACTTCTGGATTGATGATCATTTGTGGTAAAGGCTTAGGATCGCGGCTCAATTGCAGTTCCGTTTGCTCAAAATGGTTACTGTAAATGTGCGCATCACCAAGGGTATGCACGAATTCAGCCGCTTCCATATCACAAACCTGCGCAACCATCATGGTCAGCAAGGCATAAGAAGCAATATTGAACGGTACGCCTAAGAAGATATCGGCACTACGTTGATACAATTGGCAAGAAAGCTGTGGTTTTAATATCCCTTTTTCCGGCTGGGCTGGTGCCACATAGAATTGGAAAAAGGCATGACATGGAGGTAAGGCCATGTTTTCAATCTCCGCCACATTCCAAGCTGAAACTATGATCCTTCTTGAATCTGGTGAGTTTTTAAGCTGATGGATGATTTGGCTGATCTGGTCGATATGACGGCCATCAGGACTTGGCCATGAACGCCACTGCGAACCATAAACCGGCCCTAGATTTCCTTCTTCATCTGCCCATTCATCCCAAATACTCACCCCATTATCCTTAAGGTATTTGATATTGGTTTCCCCTTTCAAAAACCAAATCAATTCGTGTATAATCGATCTTAAATGAAGCTTTTTGGTAGTCACCAAAGGAAAACCTTCTTTTAGATTGAAACGCATTTGGTATCCAAAAACACTTTTAGTTCCTGTTCCTGTTCTATCTGTTTTTTCGACCCCTGTCTTGTAAACATGATCCAATAGATCCAAATACTGTTTCATAGCTATTCTTTCCTTTTTCGAGTTAGCTACGAAGATACCTTTTTTTAAATCATCAGAATATCACAATTTTTCAACAACTAACAATTTGAGTCTTTTTGTGTATTTTTGCAAAATATCATGGGAAAAAAAGTTGCTTTCTATACCTTGGGATGTAAACTGAACTTTTCAGAAACATCTTCCATTGGTCGGATTTTCAAAGATGCAGGTTACGAGACGACGCCTTTCAACAGTGCGGCGGATGTATATGTAATCAATACGTGTTCTGTTACAGATCATGCGGATCGAAAGTGCCGAAAGGTGGTGAAAGAAGCGTTGAAACATTCCCCGAATGCCTACATTACCATCGTAGGTTGTTATGCACAATTGAAACCCAAAGAGATTTCTGAAATTCCGGGCGTCGATATGGTCTTAGGTGCTGCTGAAAAGTTTAATATCCTGGAGCATATCAACGATCTGACCAAGAATGAGAAAACGGTGGTGCATAATGCACCGATAGATGAAACCCATCAATTTGTTTCCGCTTTTTCCATTGGGGATAGAACCCGTACCTTTTTGAAGGTTCAGGATGGATGTGATTATTCCTGTACGTTCTGTACCATTCCGTTGGCACGCGGTGCAAGCCGCTCCGGTAAGATAGAAGATATCGTAAAACAGGCGGAAGAGATTGCCGCTTCTGGCGTTAAGGAAATCGTACTGACAGGGGTAAATATCGGTGATTTTGGTGTCCGTGACGGAAAGCGTCAAGATCGTTTTGTCGACTTGGTAAAAGCCTTGGATGAGGTGGAAGGAATTGACCGAATCCGGATATCCAGCATTGAGCCAAACTTATTGACCAATGAAATCATCGAATTTGTAGCCCAATCCAAACGTTTTGTGCCTCACTTCCATATGCCTTTACAATCTGGAAATAATAATGTACTGGCAAAAATGCGGAGAAGATATAAAAGGGAATTATACGCTGAAAGGGTCACAAAGATTAAAAGTTTGATGCCTAATTGCTGTATTGGGGTGGATGTGATTGTAGGATTTCCTGGCGAAACACGGGAGGATTTTATCGATACCTATAACTTCCTGAATGAGATGGATATTTCCTACTTACATGTCTTTACTTATTCTGAACGAGAGAATACCATCGCTGCCCAAATGGAGGGAGCTGTACCGGGAGCACAACGTAGCGACCGCAGTAAAATGCTCCATATCCTATCGGAAAAGAAAAGAAGATCCTTTTATGAAAGCCAAATAGGTGCAGAAGACCTTATTCTTTTTGAAGGGGATATCAAAGATGGCTATATGCATGGCTTTTCCAGAAATTATGTTAAAGTACGCACCGCTTATGATCCGCTATTGGTGAACGAGGTAGTTCCTGTGAAATTCTTGAGCATTTCCGAGAATGGGGATGTAGATATTGAGGAAATCCCTGAAATCCTGACCCACTAATTTTCGTTAAAAAGCTATTTTCCTATTTAGCTGGATAGATTTGATGGAGGGAGATCATATTTCCCTCGGAATCTTCAAATTCGGCCAGGATATTCCTGGTCTGTGGATCGATGAATTTATCCTTTAAGATCCTTCCGTTTTTATCCTTCACCCTTCGGAGGACATCCTCGATCTCCAAGGTCTTAAAATGAAATGCTGATTTATTTTCTTGGACAGAGCCTGCTTCTTGCTGAACCAATATACCTTGCTGGTTAGTCTCGGGGATTTCAAACTCCACCCTTTGCGCATAGTCTAATTCAGGATGCTGAGGTCTAAAACGGAAGCTGAATACATGTTTGTAAAATGCTATGGCACGGCTTAATTCAAAAACGGGGATCTGGATCTGATAATCTTTATTGGACATAATGAGCTTGTTAATCAATCGTTTATCAAATCTACGGATTTTATAAAAAAATATGGCTGCCTAAAAACTTAGGCAGCCATATTGCTTTTTTCATCCGGAAATTATTTGTTCCGTTGTCTGAAACTTTCAAATTCCTTATGCAATCTTAATAATTTAAATGTTGAACTGATCAGCTCATTTGTCTCCAATAAAATAGAGAAGTACAAGCGGCTGTTTTTAGGACTGTTCTCGGAGGTACGGATCCTATCGATCTGTTTATCCAATAGATTATTGATGTAATCTTGGATTTCTTCCCTATCCCGAATATGCTCATCAATTTTAGAGAAGTCCAATCTCCGGTAGGTATTATGGATCTGGGAGAACCAGTTACCAATCTGCTCCACCACGTATTTCAAATCCTTGGCTTGGCTAATGCGCAGGTGTTTATGGTTGTTGTCCACATGAGATAGAGCATTGGAATTGATAACAGCAACATTCTCCACCATATCCTGTAAATAACCCAAGGAAATAATATAATATCGGCTTCCTTTAACAGAACTATCATCCAGGTTCCGAATGAATTCGTACATGGCGTTATTGGTACTGTTCAGGTCATTGAGCAGTTTCTTCACCAATTTCTTATTGGTGCTGAGTGCAACCAGGTCCTCCTTGATCAACGAGTCAATGGCTTCCTTATAGAATATATTGGTCTTGGAGAAGGTTTCACTGATCTGCTGGGCACTGGTTTCAATAACCTGTTGAAGCCCGATAATATCAGATTTCTCCAGATTTAATTCCTGTAATGCCTTAGCCTTGATTTTTTTATCGTGGCTTTTCGCGTTTCTATATAATAATAGAGCTAATACCACTAGGGAAATCACGAAGGTTATAATACCACCGATCTTCAGGAAATAGGCAAAGATAAAAGCACCAGAAAAAGCACATGCTGCGGTTACAAACCAACCCCCAATTACATGGAATACTCCAGAAACGCGGTAAACAGCACTTTCTCTTCCCCAGGCACGATCCGCAAATGCAGTACCCATCGCGACCATGAAGGTTACATAGGTAGTGGATAAAGGTAATTTCATCGAAGTACCCAAAGCAATCAAGATACTGGCCACCATCAGGTTAACCGAAGCCCTGATCATGTCGAACATAGGCTCATCCTTACTTTTCTTCTTTTTAAGCCCCGGATCGATCATCGGGTTTTCAAACTTCTTATCTATGCTAGCTTGCATGGTTCTTGGCATCACATAGGAAAGAACGGAACCTACGCGGATAAACCCTCTAACAATGGATCTGGAAAGTTTGTTGGATTTGAACTTTTCATTGCCATCGCCTTGGTTGGACAAGCTCATCTCCGTTTCGATAACGGTTTTTGCTTTTTTAGAAGTCCAAAGGGTTATAACCATTACTATACCTGCAAATAATAATGCCCATAAAGGCGCTACAATTTCCGAAGAGGCCAAGGCTCCCATTGTATATGCATCTGGGTCAGCTCCTGGAACAGACTGGAAGATATCCACAGACTGCATCGCAGCAACCGGTACACCGATAAAGTTGACCAAGTCATTTCCAGCGAAAGATAAGGCCAAAGCAAATGTTCCTATACCAATGATAACCTTTAGGATATTATACCCTAATAGGTTGATGATATAACTCACTAAGGTGAACACGACGAAGCTTATTCCTAACAATAATAGTTCATGGTGTTTCACCCAATCTTTAATATTATCACTTAAAAAGGAGACTTCTTTCAGTCCTTTGATCAGGATGAAATAGGAGATGGCTGCCATAGCAATACCACCGAAAAATACCCCTATGGTCTTTAATTTCTTCTCAAATTGAAAGGTGAACAGTACCCTGGAGATGTATTGCACGATCATACCTAAGGTAAAGGATATGAGTACAGATAAGAGGATACTATACACGATTTCAGAGGCCTTATCCGTATTGATATAGGAAGATAAGGTTGCCCAACTTTGATCGGTGGTTACTATTTTGTAGATCGCCAAACAAAAGGCTGCCCCTAATAGCTCAAATACGATGGAAACCGTTGTGGAGGTCGGTAAACCGAAAAAGTTGAATACATCCAACAGGATGATATCCGTGATCATGACGGCGAGGAAAATGGTGATGACATCATCAAAGGTGAATTTCCCGGGGACATAGATTCCCGATCGGGCAATTTCCATCATACCACTTGAAAACACCGATCCAAAAAGGATCCCTAAGCTGGCAATGATCATGATGCTCTTAAAGGGTAGGGCTTTAGATCCGATTGCCGAGTTTAAGAAATTAACGGCATCATTACTTACCCCAACCATTAGGTCAATGACCGCCAGAACAGCTAAGGTAATGAGAACGAGATAGAGATAATTTTCCATAAATCAAAATACGCAAGTAAATGCTACTAATGTTAAATATTTGAGTTTGACTTCACTAAATTTTTCCAAGCGATTACCAAAAGTATAAATAATACACCAAACCATTTCAAGTAACTTACCGATTCGTTTAAAATGAGGTAAGACATGCACACCGCTACGGGTAATTCTACTGCACTCAAAACCGCTCCCAGAGAATAGCCTGTCTTGGGTAATCCATAGGCAAATAACAAGGGTGGAATTACTGTTCCGAAAACAGCCAATAATAACCCGTATGGTAGAATTCCAGTAAATGTTGTTGGATGGAATAGACTGAAAGGCTGAAGGAGGATAAAAATCAAAAGGCAGGCACCGGTAATCATCAGGGCTGATTTATGGAGTGCCGAATAATCATTGCCAATCCTGCCATTCACGATCATAAAGATGGAATAGGCTGTGGCAGCCAATAGCCCATAAACGATACCTTCCAGAGAAAAGTTCTCCAGTGGTTCCTCCAGGATGCCGGTAGCAAAAAGGGTTCCGGCCAAGATCAGGACGATCATTAAGATCTGCGTCCAATCAGGTTTTGCCTTAAAAAAGAGGAATTCGATCAATTGTCCGATCCAGATATATTGCATCAGGAGCACGATGGCCAAGGAAGCAGGGACAAGTTGTACACATTTGTAATAAAGGATGCTAACCGTACCAGTGCTTACCCCACTGAGGATGATCTTCCAAGCAGGGGTTTTCCTGCTGGGAGAAGTGGATGAAGCATTTTTTCTGAAGATCAACCAGAGGAGCCAAAGGATCAGGGCACCAAATAAAGCTTGTGTGCCTGTCACTTCACCGAGATTATAGCCTTGCTCGTAGGCTTTTTTTACGAAGGTAGATAGGATGCCGAAACTGGCAGCACCAATGAAGACAGCGATTGCTCCCTGTGTTTTTATCATATCTTGCAAAGTAACAGAATAAATGTATCAATTTCACAATTGTGGAAAAGTTCAGCTTGTATTTGCTTGATGGTTAAGGGTATTTTTGAATAATGGATATGCGATTTAGGTTTGGATTATTATTGGTTTTGCTGCCGTTGCTTTTTTTAGGATCCTGTGGTGTTAAGAAAAAAACATTGGGAAGCTCCAGTTCCGCTGGTGGCTATCGGAAAGATGCTCCGCTCTCTGACGCCTCGGATGCCCGAGGAATGGAATTCTCGGGAAACAAACTTGAAAACTATGCAAATTTATTGGGTGTTCGTGCAAAAGACTTGGACAGTAAATCCCTGTACATGATGATTGATGATTGGATGGGTACTCCACATCGCATGGGAGGGTTGGATAAAAAAGGGGTAGATTGTTCGGGTTTTGTTGGCATGCTCTATCAAAAGGTATATGGAAAGGACCTCCCTCGGACCTCACGCGATATGGCCGAAAATATCAAGCGAAAATATGACAATCAACTGAAAGAAGGGGATCTGGTGTTCTTCTCCTTTGGAGGCAGAAACATCGATCATGTAGGCATATACCTCCATAACGGCAAATTCGTCCATGTTTCTACCCGGAAAGGAGTCATTATTTCCAGCCTGAAGGATGCTTGGTTCGCGAAGTATTTTACCCGCTGCGGTACCCCAAGTAGTTAATTGTCGTTTAAATGCTTACTTTTGTGCAGAATTTGAAATAACATGTCAGACAGAAGCAAAAAGATATTCCTAGCCCTCAGCATTATAGTCCCATTTATGCTGTATTGTGTGTTTTACTATTCCAATATGATCAAGAATGCTCCTTTCCGTTTTACGGATTTTGAGTCATTGGAATTGACCTACGGCTTTCCGGATTCTATGCTGAATTACTATAACTCAAAAACCCATCAATACAATTACCTAACCAAAGAAGGAAAATTGGTAAAAGATACGCTGACACTGAAAAAAGATGAGTTATTGTATTTACATAGAAAAGCACAGGAGTTTGGATTTTGGAATGTGGATAATGATATGATTACCCCAGAGGAGGGAAGAAAGCAGGGACAACGTGTAGCTCGTTATAAACTTACCTTCACCTATAAAGAAAAATCAAAAACCGTTACCATGGATGCGGATTATCCCGGAAATCCGAAGATGGTAGAAGCAGCTAGAACCACAGTAGACGAAGTTTTACGCATGCTCGCTTCAGCAAAAGCAAAATAAGTTATTTATTAATTTAGGCTTAACGGTAATTTTACGATACAGCCATACCTTTGTCATAAGTAATTTGTTTCAATAAATTGTTTGGTGATTAAAAGGTTATTAGGTAAAACAATGAAAAAAGGTCGATGTGATATCGACCTTTTTTTTATGATGTAAGTCATGGTTTGTAGAGTTTCGGCTAGAAGCTAAATTATTCAGCAGGTATTTCACGCATTTTATTAATAGGTAAATTTTTATTTACTAACTTGTCTTAAATTATTACAATTATGGAGACAAAAATTTCATCTAAATTCATCGCGGAGCTGATTGGAACATTCGGCTTGGTATTGTTTGGTTGTGGTGCAGCAGCAGTTGCGGGCGGTACTACTCTGGCACAAACTTCAGGATTGGGCTTGTTGGGAATTTCGTTAGCCTTCGGGTTGTCGGTTGTGGTGTTTGCTTATGCCATTGGTGGTATTTCAGGTTGTCATATCAACCCTGCGGTAACTATTGGTGTATTGGTAGCAGGTAAAATATCTGCTAAAGATGCTGTTATTTATATAGCAGCACAGATCTTAGGCGCTATTCTAGGTGCTTTTGTTTTAAAGACCATTCTTGCGGGTCAATTGGCCGGCTTTAATCCAGGCGAATGGGCGTACGGGTCAAATGGTTGGGGTTCTGGCTATCAGAACGAATACAACATGACAGCAGCTTTTGTAACAGAGGCCGTGCTTACTGCCATCTTTCTTTTTGTTATTTTGGGTACTACCTCCAAAGTAGGCAATGGTACCATGGCTGGGCTAGCTATCGGTTTTACCTTAGTGTTGATCCACATGGTGGCTATTCCTATCACAGGTACTTCGGTTAATCCGGCACGTAGCTTGGGTCCTGCCATTTTTGCTGGCGGTGAAGCCATCTCGCAGTTATGGTTGTTCCTGGTAGCTCCAGTATTGGGGGCCATTGTGGGCGCCGTTATCTGGAAAGTTACTTATCAAGAACCAAAAGCGGTGGCATAGTGTTTCGAGTGACAAATTAATTTTATTGGAATCTTTTATGGTGCAGTTCAATGGGGAGCTGCACTTTTTTTTGCCATAAAATGACTATCTTCGTGTATGGATAATTTTATTGTTTCTGCGCGGAAATATAGACCGGTTACTTTCGATTCGGTTGTTGGCCAGCAACACATCACAGGTACTTTAAAAAATGCAATTCACAACCAACAATTAGCCCAGGCATTCTTGTTTTGTGGTCCTCGTGGTGTTGGTAAAACAACCTGTGCCCGCATCCTAGCAAAAACAATAAACTGTGAGAATATTTCCGAGAATGTGGAAGCTTGTGGAACCTGTGATTCCTGTAAATCTTTCCAGAACGGTAATTCCTTCAGTATCCATGAATTGGATGCCGCCTCGAACAACTCGGTGGAAGATATCCGATCTTTGATCGATCAGGTGCGCATTCCGCCCCAAACTGGGAAATATAAGATCTATATCATCGATGAGGTGCACATGCTTTCCCAGCAGGCCTTCAATGCTTTTTTGAAGACACTGGAAGAGCCACCTTCCTACGCCATCTTTATTTTGGCGACCACTGAAAAACATAAGATTCTCCCTACCATTCTATCCCGTTGTCAGATATTTGATTTCAATAGGATCAAGGTAGAGGATATGGCAAACCATCTGGCCGCGATTGCCTCCAAAGAAGGAGTGACTTTTGAAGCAGATGGATTACATGTCATTGCCCAAAAAGCAGATGGTGGTTTAAGGGATGCCTTATCCATGTTTGACCAGATCGTCAGCTTCTCTAATAAAAACTTGACCTACAAAGCCGTAATTGATAATCTGAACATCTTGGATTATGATTATTTCTTTCAGATTTTGGATGCGGTGAATAAAGAGGATGCAGCAAATGTATTATTGACCTTTGATCAGATCCTGAATAAGGGATTTGATGCAGGTCACTTCATTGCAGGGTTGTCCTCGCATATCAGAAATCTTTTGGTTACAAAAGATCCATCTACCCTGAAATTATTGGAAACCAGTGAGAATGTGAAGAAACGTTATCTTGATCAATCTCAGTTGATTTCCAGTGGTATACTCTTGTCTGCATTGAATATTTCCAATCAATGCGAAGTCAATTACAGGACCAGTAAGAACCAACGATTACAAGTGGAATTGGCCCTGCTCAAAATGTGCCATTTGGCCAGTGCCATTCAGTTAGCTAACCATGGGATATCAGCAAATGCTGAACTAAAAAAAAAACTCCCTGAGTCAGGGTTAAGCAATACAGCGCAAGTAGCGTCAGTAGCAGCTCCAGCTGGTCAACCGAAAGAATCTCCAGCGATTAATCCTGCTAAGCCGGTCCCATCCGCATTTGTTGCTCCAACCCCTGAAAAAAAAGCTCCTGTGGAGCAAGCAGCGCCTGCACCTGCACCTACGCAGTCAGCCCCTTCTGGTAATGGTTGGGGACAGATAAAGCCATCCATAGCGGTGCCTGACCTGAAAAAAATATTCCTGCCCAAAAGCGAAACAGATAAGGAAGAGAATGAGCTTGTCCAAGGGTCAGAATTTCTGGAAGTGACCACCAATGCTTTTCTTGGGAAATGGAATGCCTTTGCGGAGAAATTAAAATCCGAAAATAAACTTACCTTATTTACCATCATGACTGCCAATACGCCCACTCTTCAGGGAACGAAAATCCTGGTAGAGGTAGAAAATATGGTGCAGATGGATGGATTGAAACTCGGTAAGATCGATATCCTGAATTACCTACGGGTTCAGCTCCGAAATTTTGCCTTGGAAATAGAAGGCGTGATGGTGGAAAAATCGAAAGAAAGAAAGCCTTATACCTCTCAAGAGAAATACCAGGCCATGCTTGCCAAGAATCCGGCCTTGGAACAATTGCGAAAAACATTTGATTTAGGGCTTAGCTAATCAATAAATTACTACTTTTGTACCAAATCGATAATACATGCAACAATTTCAGCGTAGAGAAGGAAGAGAAAAGAGAGAGACTAATCAAATGGTATTTGGTATCCGTGCGGTTATGGAAGCCATTGACAGTGGAAAAGAGATTGAATCTCTTTTTGTTCAACGTGGTCTTTCAGGGCCATTATTTGCTGAATTCAAGGCAATGGTTAAGGAATATGAACTTTCGTTTCAACAAGTTCCTATCGAGAAGCTGAACCGCATCACCAAAAAGAATCACCAAGGTGTCATTGCCGTAATTTCCCCTATAACTTACCATAACGTAGAAGATATCCTTTCAGAGATCTATGAGAAGGGTGAAACACCTTTGTTCATCATGTTGGATGGAGTTACCGATGTGCGTAACATGGGCGCTATTGCCCGTACCGCAGAATGTGCTGGTGTACATGCGATCATCGTTCCTAAAAAAGGATCTGCAGAGATCAATCCGGATGCGATTAAAACATCCGCAGGTGCACTATATAAAATCCCAGTCTGCCGTCAGGATTCCTTATCCAAAACAAGTAAATTCCTGATCGAGTCTGGTGTACAGTTGGTGGTAAGTACTGAAAAGACCGAAGAATCCATTTATTCGGTTGATTATACCGTTCCTACCTGTATCATTATGGGTGCGGAAGATGTCGGTGTATCCGATGATCTGATCCGTATTTCTGATAAATTAGCGAAGATACCGATGTTCGGAGAGATTGAATCCCTCAATGTTTCCGTATCTGCAGGAGTGGTCATCTATGAAGCACTACGTCAAAGACACAAGGCATAAATAAGTGAATAAGCTTCGGAAATCCGTCCATAGACATTTTAGGGTTTATCGGTATGTGATGTACCGAGAGACCTTAGTTGATTTCAGGGAACATTTTTGGTCATTTGTCGGTGCCTTCATTGGTATCGGCATTATTGCTTTTATACAATCCCATCAATTACCTTTGATGGAGAATATCTTTCTGATCGGTTCATTTGGTGCTTCAGCAGTGCTGGTGTATGGCGCTATCCAAAGTCCTTTGGCGCAGCCTAGGAACCTGGTAGGGGGCCATGTGGTATCTGCTTTGGTCGGTGTAACAATTGGGAAGATCATGCCGGATATTATTTGGTTGACAGCACCACTTGCAGTAGCATGCTCCATAGTGGCTATGCAGGTTACACGGAGTTTACATCCTCCAGGCGGGGCAACGGCTTTGATAGCCGTCTCGGGTGGGACCAAGATCAGTGCATTAGGTTATTGGTATGTCCTAACGCCGGTATTTTCTGGAGCATTAATTCTATTATTGGTTGCTTTGGTATTCAATAACATCACCAATAAAAGACATTACCCTATCAAACGTTCGAGATTAAGGAGGTCCAGGCGTAAGGAAATAAAGAAAAGGTTTAAAACCATCTCCTAATCAGCATCAAAAAAAAGGATCATAAAAAAAGAGGCTGTCTCCTATGTTTGTGTCAAGCAAATGTAGGAGACATTTTTTGTTTTATAGATTTGCTGTATTTAGTGAAAAGAGGGAGAGCCTAGGGCTGTCTTAGTAGCTTTTTTAGCATACTGATTTTTAGAGATGGCCTTCCTCTTTTTCGCTTCCTAAGACAGAACAGAATGTAAGGCGGAATTACAGTCCAGCTTGAATATCCATAAGGAGACAAGTCCAAGGGAAGTTTCACTATTGATTTTTCAGTTTCACATCAAAAAATTAACATGAAAACACTCAAGCAGGTCGTT